>LADV01000012.1 GCA_000961805.1 Peptococcaceae bacterium BRH_c23
GAGATTATGAGTAGTAATAAAAGAGTAATCGTCTTAAATGTAAACAATCAGGAATATGAAGTGCTTGTCAAACCACAGCAGACTTTACTTGAGGTGCTGAGAGAGACGGTTGGACTCACTGGAACGAAGTCAGGGTGTAATGAAGGCAGCTGTGGTGCCTGTACTGTATTAGTAGAAAATAAGCCTACTCTAGCCTGTTCTACCTTGGCAATCGCGGCCGAAGGCAAAGAGATCATGACGATTGAAGGGTTGGCTGGAGATGATGGCAAACTGCATCCAGTTCAACAGTCCTTCGTTGAAAATGGCGCTATTCAATGCGGGTTCTGCACACCTGGAATGGTGCTTTCTGCCAAGAGTCTTTTAGACAGAATATCTAAACCTAATGAAGAGGAGATTAAAGAAGCCTTAGGAGGAAATCTCTGTCGCTGTACGGGCTATACCAAGATTATTAAAGCAGTTAAACTAGCTGCTGAAGTTAAGTAAAGTAAATACGACATCGAAGCGCGCAAAAAGGGTGTAAAATACCTAGCAGAGATAAGGGTTAAAAAGGAGACTAAACGTGAGGGGGAGTTTAAAAAGCTCCCCCTCACGTTTAGTTTAACCTATCCATCTTTGATGTACGAATCTCGAACCTTGAAGTTCAGGCCTCTGGCCATTACTTCTTTATCCCATATTTTAAAGCCTTGCGCATAACATTTGAGTGATCAAGACCTAAAACTTCGGCTGCTTTTCTGATTGAAGGGTAAGAATCAAAAGCCATAATGATCAGCTCCTTTTCCAACATTTCCTTTGCTTGTTGAATCGGTAAGATTTCATTAACAGTGATCGGAGAATTAAACTTAGTCTTAAATTTAGACAATTGTATCTGAACTTGCAAGGGTTGAATCAATGCTTCCTCGGTGACGACCAACAATCTTTCGAGCACATTTTGAAGTTCCCGTACATTTCCTGGCCAACTGTAGGCTTCTAATATGGGAATAGCTTTAGGATCTAAACGCTTAACGACTCTATATTTTTCGTTATACAGGAGGATAAAGTGCATAGTTAGAGGTAAGATATCCTCTTTTCGCTCCCGCAGGGGTGGAACTTCAATGGGTAAAACGTTTAGCCGATAAAATAAGTCTTCACGAAAGGTGCCTGCCTGTACTCTTTCCCATATATTACGGTTCGTAGCAGCGATGATACGGACATCAAGCTTAATGGGCTTAGTGCCCCCGAGCCGGTAAACCTCTTGTTCCTGAAGCACTCTTAATAGTTTAACTTGTAGACTCGCTGAAAGATCTCCAATTTCGTCAAGCAGAAGTGTACCAAGGTGAGCAAGCTCAAACATACCTGGTTTTCCGTGGGGGTTGGCCCCGGTAAAAGCACCATGTTCATAGCCGAATAATTCTGATTCTAAGAGGTTTTCTGGAATTGCCCCACAGTTTATCTGGATAAAACTTCCTCTTGCCGCCCGGTTGCTGGTATTGTGAATAACCCGGGATAATACTTCTTTCCCTACACCAGATTCGCCTAGAAGTAGAACTGTGGCATCTGTCTGGGCGGTACGTATTGCCAGATTAAAGATCTTCATCATGCCAGGGCTTTCTACAATAATTTTATCTTTCTTGAGTCGCTCTAGCATTAACAGTGAGAGTTCTGTCTGATAGCGAGTTGCCAGCAATTTAGATTCTCTTAGTTCTTCATTAAGCTCATGTAGTTCAGAAATATCCCGGACATTGTTTACAACCCTCGAAACGTTACCCTCTATGTCAAAAATAGGATTACTGGTAACCAGTACTTGTTTACCAGTAGTGCTGATTTTCTGAACACTGGTGATAGTCCGTCCTTCGCGAAGGGCTTTGATAGTGATGGACTCATACTGGAAAATGCCTTTTTCGAATAAGTCATCAATATTCTGACCGATAAAGTGTGAGGCATCCAAGCCGGTTAATCGCGCATGGGCCTGATTGATCCTGATACCCCGCCCTTCATGATCGCAAATCGCTATTCCGTCATAAGAAGATTCGATAATGGCATCTAATTCTAGGTTAAGTTGCTTGACTGAAGCTAGTTTATGGGAGATATTTTCTAATTCCGTCATATCCTGAAATACTGCGACCGCACCAGAGATATAATTATCGCAAATAATCGGGGAACGGTTTGAGATAAGGGTGTGGCCATTGAGTTCAATTTTATGTCCATATTGGGTTAAACCGGATTTTGTTATGTCAGGAAGGTTACTTTCAGGGAATATTTCGCTAATCAATTGGCCTATGATTTCTTTATCTACGCCCAGAAGACGGCAGGTAGCTTTGTTCACAATCTCGATTCTACCTTCGGCGTTAATAGCGACAATACCATTAGGTATGTTCTCTAATATCACTTGGTTACGCTGGTTTTGAGTGGTCAGCTTTTTATTAAGGTAGACAACAAGTGTGCTTGTCATAATTATTCCAACAAAGTTGCCCTGAGCATCTTCTGCAGGAAACCAAGAATTATTCTCTATCAGAGCATCTTCTAATTCCGTGCCTTCTCTGTAAATAATGATATCCGCTTGCATAGCATCCTTAACAAGGCCCCTGCGCTGCCAATTTTCACCCTTCTGAGTCCATTTCTGGGCTACTGCCAGGTAAAGGATGCCAACAATTTTTTTGTTTAGTAACACCGGAACCGAACTGAGTTCATGAGCAATCATACTATCCACTGTCTTGGCTAAGGGCTGTTCAGGGTCAGGCTGCACCGGACTAGGTCTAGCTAATTTGATAAGTTCCATACAGTCGCTGCTCCTTAAAACTTATATTACGAAGTTAAGCTACTCAAAAAAGTTAATAATAATTTTAAAACAAATATCCAAAAAATTCAATAAATTTAATTTACAATTATTTACAAAATATAAAGCAAATAAAGCCTTTTTGTTGAAATTCATAGTTCTTGCTGACATAAGCAAATATCTTGGCTTTTTCAAAATACTAGCTACAAAACCTCGCGAGTAGAATTGGGAAATGTAAATAAACATTAAATAATGCCCTTAACTATTCCTAGTGGAAGGTTAAGGGCTAATTTTGATTTTTCGTTTATCCTATCGTGAGACTCCCACTTCTTGTCTAAAAGTAGGAGTACCCGTACTCTGCTTTGGTGGGGGTAGACATCCTACGGGTGACAGTGTTCTTTTGGTTTACCGAAAGCTTTCGTCCTAAGCATCAACATTTCTAATAAGTGTTTTAGTAATCTGCTCAAGTCCCTCACCTTTCACAGCTGTCTTATATCCGGCGACACAACAGGCGCAAAGTACACAGGGAATCGCAAAGATTACGAAGTATAAACTGAAACTTACTTTTGCCGCCAGTAGGGTCCCACCAATTAGGGGAGCAGCAAAGGAACCGATACGACCAATCGTATAAGTGAAGCCTACTCCAGTTGAACGAATATGAGTTGGATAAGTTTCTCCATTAACAACGTGCAGGGTTGTTTGCGTGCCGATTATGAAAAATCCGGCCGCGGCCCCAGCAGCCATCAAAACTGGACCACTGGTAGCAAATCCAAACAACACTAGAGAAACTGCGCCTATTAAATAACCTGCAATAAGGGTTCTTTTACGACCAAATATATCTAACAAAGTACCAATAAAAAATGCGCCAACCGAAGCTGCGATAGCTTGAACCATTCCATAGTTATAGCTTTTGACAAGGGAAAAACCACGTTGAACGAGAAGGGTAGGAAGCCAACTGGCCAACCCATAGACAACTATGAGATTGAAAAAGTAAGTTCCAGAGATCAAAATTGTCATTCTTATTAAACCTGGTGTAAAAAGATCTTTGATGGTGCCTGTGTATTTTACTTCAGTAATAGCAAAATGTTCGGGTTTCCAATCAATAGGCTTTTGACCAGTAAGTTTTTCTATTTTGCGTATTTCTTTAATAGCTTCCTCATGACGTCCTTTGCTGGCGAGAAAACGGACTGATTCAGGCATATACTTCATCAGTAATGGGATCATTAGTATAGGAATGGCACCCATCAGAAACACAGGGCGCCAACCAAAAGATGGGATGACCCCGATTGCCGCTAAGGCAGCCAATATCCATCCTGTTGTAAAACCTCCATACATGGCCGTAACTGCTTTGCCGCGGATTCTGGCAGGTGAATATTCTGAAATCATAGTAATACAAATCGGCATGGCACCGCCCATCCCTAGTCCAGCCAAGACTCGTAGAGCAACAAATGCACTATAATTTGGAGCAAAAAAAGCTGATCCACTAAAGATTGTAAAGAAGGCAATTGCAAGCACAAGACCCTTTTTTCGGCCAATTCGATCAGACAAAAAGCCAAAGAAGGCAGTTCCAAACATTAAACCCACGAAGCCCCAAGAGGCTAAGGAGCCTGTCATTACTGGTGTAAGGCCCCATTCCTTTGATGCCAAAGGCATGATATAGGCTACTATCTGAGAATCATACCCGTCAAAAATTAAAACTAAACAGAGTAACACAATTATTAGTGTATGAAAACTGCTATATTTCATATTATCTAACCATTCATAAGCACTACCTTGTGCTTCTTTCATTTGTAAACCTCCCTTTATCTTAACATTTTCTACACCCTTTGCAGGTAATATCAGCAAAATAGTTACATTGATACTGAATGATTAGAGTTGTCTAATTCCCGTAGCTTAAACCGCTGGATTTTTCCTGAAGCGGTTCTGGGTAGTTCGGTAGCAAACTGGATCCAGCGCGGGAATTTATAAGGGGCAATGCTGTTCTTGACAAATTGGGTTAATTCATTTGCTAACTCTGGGCTGGGTTCATAACCCTTATTCAGCACAACAAAGGCCTTGGGCCTAATTAATCCATCTACGTCGCTGCTACCAATGGCAGCTGTTTCCAGTACTGCTGGGTGTACCATTAAAGCATGTTCCACTTCGATGGGGGAAACCCAGATCCCACCGGATTTCAACATGTCATCGTCTCGTCCAACATACCAAAAGAATCCATCTTTGTCTTGATAATATCTGTCCCCAGTATTAACCCACTCCCCCTTGAAGGTCTTTTTGCTCTTTTCATGTTTATTCCAATAATAGGCGGCTGTACAATCCCCTTTGATCATTAGAGTTCCAACTTCACCTTCTGGTACGATCAAGTCATCCTCGTCAACAAGCTTTGCCTCAAAGCCAGGAACAAGCTTACCGGTACTTCCTGCTTTAACTTGACCGGGCATATTGCAGATAAAGATGTGCAGAACCTCCGTCGAACCAATGGCATCTAACAGCTCAACCTTGAATTTTTCCAACCAGCGCTCGAAGATCACCGAGGGTAGGGCTTCTCCAGAAGAAAAGTAATGCTTGATGCTGCTTAAATCATAATTATCTGTATCCTCTTCCAACTGTAGTATGGCAGTATACGAGGTAGGAACCCCAAAGTATAGCGTAGGTTTATACTGGTCTATGATCTGGAGGAGATGAACTGGAGTAGGGCGGTCTGGAGAGAGTATGGCGGAAGCACCTACATAAAAGGGGTAAAACATACTATTACCTAAACCATAGGCGAAGAACAACCTGCCCACGGAGAAGGTTCGGTCATTTTCAGTAATATTAAAAAGATTTTTGGCAAAATGCTCTGCGCAAAAAGCCATATCATGGTGGAGGTGTACTGCGCCTTTGGGGGAACCGGTGGTACCCGAACTGTAGAGCCAAAACGCTGGATCATCTTTGCCGGTGTCGGCAGTTTCTAATTCTGTAGATTTATCGTTAATTAAAGTATTAAAATTGATAAATGGTTCGTTTGGATTGCCTACAACGATGATGTGTTTCAAGTATTTTAATTTAGCTGTTGAAATGTTGCTCAGCAATTCGTCGCTGACCACGATCACTTTAGCCCTGCTGTCATTCAGCAGGTACTCGTAGTCTGCTGGTTTTAGTAGAGTATTGACAGGTATCGGCACTGCCCCAATTTTCATTGCCCCGAAGAAACTGTAAATAAACTCTGGACAATCTAAAAGTAATAACATAACACGGTCTTCCATGTTCACGCCCAAGTCTTTCAAAGCATTACCGATCTGGTTGACCTTTTCAAAAACCTTTCCGTAAGTGATTTGTTGGTCTTGATAATAAAGAGCTACTCTGTCTCCGCGACCTTGGCGCACATGACGGTCAACAAATAAGTTAGCTGCATTAAACTTTGCTGTTTCTTCTGATTTCTTTATTTGCATAGTTGAAAAACATTCCTTTCAAAGTGAAGTGGTTCAGCCAAAGCTGAACATCGATACTCCGATACGATAGTCTTTCCCCCCTTCCCTTTGAAAAAAGGTTCCTTTAGGTTTAACAATCTTAAAAAAGAGAATTTCAAATAACTACAAATTCTTAATGCAATAGTAGGACCATTTATTTCTGAATCTTTAAAATTTTCTATTAATTATCATTATATAAACTTGAACGGTTATATTTAAGTAGTAAACAGAAGATATACTTTTTAAGACAACGATGGGAAAAATAAGATTGGTGCGGTAGAACCTCAAATATGGAGTCCTACCGCACCAATATGGAGTCTTATAACACCGGGTCATGGTCAAACGCACTAGTTTCGTTGCAGAATGCCTTAGGATCTAATTATCTCTTTATCCCGTATTTAGCAACCTTACGTACAATATTTGAGTGATCAAGTCCCAAAACGTCAGCAGCTTTTCTGATGGAAGGGTAACAATCTAAGGCCATACAAATCAGTTCTTTTTCCAATATATCTCTAGCTTCATGAATTGGTATAAGTTCATTTACGGTTATCGGAGAATTAAACTTTGGTTTAAACTTGGTTAATTGATACTGAACCTGTAAGGATTGAATTAATTCTTCATCGGTAACGACCATTAATCTTTCGAGTACATTTTGAAGTTCTCTTACATTGCCAGGCCAATTGTACGATTCCAGAATGGGTATGGCTTTGGGGTCCAGCCGCTTTGATACTTTATATTTTTCGTTGTAAAGTTTAATGAAGTGCATGCCTAGAGGCAAAATATCTTCTTTGCGTTCCCTTAAGGGGGGGATTTCAATAGGTAAAACGTTCAAACGATAAAATAGGTCTTCTCTAAAGGAACCCTCTTTTACTCGTTCCCAAATATTTAGATTGGTAGCAGCAATAATGCGAGCATCAAGTCTAATCGGATTAGTACTCCCTATTCGATAAACTTCCTGTTCCTGAAGAACACGTAACAGTTTTACCTGGAGATTTTTAGGTAGATCTCCTATTTCATCTAGAAGTAGTGTCCCGTGGGTAGCGATTTCAAAAATCCCTGGTTTCCCTTTTGGACTGGCCCCAGTAAAAGCACCAGGTTCATATCCGAATAGCTCGGATTCTAAAAGATTTTCCGGAATAGCTCCACAGTTTATCTGGATTAATCTTCCTGTAGTTGCACGGTTGCTTGTGCTGTGGATCACTCTGGAAAAGACTTCTTTTCCGACACCGGATTCACCGAGAAGCAGAACGGTGACATCCGTCCGGGCCGCTCGCATGGCGAGATTATATAGTTTCAACATACTAGGACTTTGTACAATAATTTTGTCCTTTTCAAGTCGCTCCGGAATCAATTGTGAAAGTTCTGTTTGATAGCGAGTTGCCAACATCTCAGACTCTTTTAATTTTTCCTTCAGGTTTTGGAGTTCGGAAATATCACGGACATTAGTGACTACTCTATGAACCTTACCTTCTATATCGAAAATCGGATTACCAGTAACGAGCACCTCTTTGCCTGTGGTGCTAACTTTCTGGACATTTGTAATAGTTCGTCCTTCTCGTAAAGCCTTGATGGTAATAGATTCATACTCAAAAATGCCTTTAACAAATAAATCATCGATTAGTTTTCCTTCAAAGTTCGTGGCATCTAATCCGGTTAATCGGGCTAAGGCTTGGTTGATTCTGATGCCTACTCCTTCTTGGTTGGTTATCATAACGCCGTCGAAAGAGGATTCGATAATCGCATCCAGTTCGAGGTTAAGTTGCTTTACCGAAGCGAGTTGGGAGGAGATATTCTCTAATTCGGTGATATCTTGAAAAATTGCCACCGCACCACAAATATTGTCATTCAAAATAATGGGGGAGCGGTTGGATATAATAGTGCGACCGTTAACCACTAATTTTTGGCCAAATTCTGTAAGACCCGTCTCAATGATATTGGTAAGTCCACTGACAGGAAAAACTAGTTTCATCGGTTTCCCGATGATATTACTATCCACACTAAGTAAACGGTAGGCTTCCTTGTTCATAAATATGATTTCACCGAGGGCGTTGAGAGCAATGATACCAACAGGTGCGCTTTCCAGAATGGCTTGGTTAAACTCATTTTGAGTCGTCATCTTTTGAGTAAGATTAGTAAATGCTTCCTTAAAAGTGATTAAGCCATCCGAGTTACCCTGAGAATCTTCTCTAGAGAACGCACAATTGCCCTCTGGAAACCCTTCTTTTCCATCTAAACCTCCCTGATAAGGGCCGATTTTTGTTTGCATGGCATCTTTGACTTTACCCTGATTTTTGAGGGGCTCATTGGACCTTGTCCATTTTAGGGCAGTTGCCAGACTCAGAATGCCGAGCAATACCTGGTCTTTTATAACAGGTGCAAAACAGAGTTTATTAGCGATTAAGAGATCGATTATTTCAGAAATGGGCTGGTCTGGGTTAAGTTGAACTGGACAGGGGTTAGATATTTTAAATACGCCCATAAAGCTCTAGCCCTCCTATTCATCAATTATCTGGCGAGGGAAGATTGGTCAATTTCGCTGGTAAATGGATGGTTGGATAACTGAACGAGTTCACTCTCGAATTACTAAAACTTAGCGTGATGTAGCCAGCTTCCAGTGATAATTGGGCACACTTGATGGTCACTCAATACCCATACGACCCTAAAGACCTAACATCTCTTTGAGTATACGGGATTTGGGCCGGCTCACAGGGATTTCGCTACGTTCATGGTCATCGACTACTATAGTGTAAGTTCCATTAAAATAGGGGAAAAGTTCCCTCATGTGCTGTGTGTTTACTAAATAACAACGATGGGAACGAAAAAAAAGGGCGGAGTTTAAACGTTCTTCCAACTCCCGTAAGGTGAAACGGGTTAAGTAAGAGTCCTTTTGGGTTTTAATGAAGACCTTGTCTTTATCGGTATAGATAAAGATAATGTCGTTCTGGTGTAAGAGAATTATTTTGCCTCTTAGTTCAACAGGTACAACTTCCAAAGGTTTAATGGGAGGTGTTATAACATCACTTTTAGCAGGTAGCGGCTTACTCTTCGGTCCAGCTGGTTTGCCTATCATTTGACGCACTTTCATGAGGCTTTCTTCCAGGCGTTTAGGGTGAATAGGTTTAAGAAGATAGTCTAAACCATTTAAAGCAAAGACAAACGCATACTCTTCATGAACCGTGGTGAAGATAATTGTGAGTGAATCCGATTTTTCTCTCAATAGGTGGGCTAGGTCAATCCCGTTTAAGCCAGGCATAAGAATGTCTAAAAAAATTAGGGAATAATCCAGATTATCAATTAACTCTAGGGCTTCTAATGCATTTGAGGCTTCCCCAACAATCTGAACATCCTCAAAAGGCTGGAGTAAATAGCCCAGTTCTTGACGTGCGGAGTCATCGTCATCGACCAATAGGACACGATGTTTCAAGCGGATCCCTCATTTCTTAGCATATCCGAAAAAGAATTTTGGTGGTATAAGCAACAACGACTGCTTTGCAGGTATTCCACTAAGAACTGGAGAAAAAAGTATATACGAAAATCTATAAAATATACTTTTTAAAATATTCTGTTAACAGTTCTTATATGCAAGTATTATACCACATCATTCACTACGACCCTTGAAGATAAATTAGTAAGAAATTAGATAATAAACGCTATATAGCAACAATTTACGCTTTAAAGTTCGAACCCTTGTCCCTGGAGTATTAATCATTGAAAGTAAATACTCTTGGAATTGAGTATTTACCGAGTCATATGTGCATCATTGCGATGCACATATGACTCGGTACAAGCTGTGATTCAAGTGACTTTTTGTACAGAATCGAAAAACCACTGCATAACTGCAGTGGTTTTTCGATTTCTCACTTTCTTAATATATTAAATATTAAGAGAAATCAGTGGATATTAAACCGTTGACAATTAAGTTTCAACAGTTAAGCGGTCAATTTTAGCTGATCAATTTTATAATGGGTGGAACAGTTTGTGTAATGGCATGACATTTGCATAAAGATAATTCAAGTTTACTTATATTTCAAAAGGAGGAAGAAGACACGCACTTTTATAAGCCCGTGAAAGCTACCTACTTATACCTAATACTATTTGTTTGAAGAGGAGGTGTGGAAGAAAAGATATAGTTTTAGTTTTAGTTGATTCTTAATTCGAAGAATGGTTGTTAGAAGTTGAGAAGATAAATATGACCAATATTTAGGAGGGTAATTAATGGACTTAAATAGTTTGAACAGATGGCCCCGTCAATCGGATACCAAAAATCATGATTTATTTGGCAATGAGCACTTTGGCACGGAAGCACCTTGTGTAATTTATGAGAAAAAGCCCATTGTGGACCCCAAAGGAAACATTGTGCCGAGCCTTTATTCAGCATGGGTAACTCTGAACAACCCCTCACAATTTAATTCCTACACCACAGAAATGGTTAAAGGAGTTATTGCCGGAATGCAAAAAGCATCGGCTGATCGCTCCGTTGTCGCTGTTGTCTTTACCGCTGTAGGAGACAAGGCATTTTGTACAGGCGGCAACAC
>LADV01000057.1 GCA_000961805.1 Peptococcaceae bacterium BRH_c23
GATCAATTTTCTGTGAATCTATGACTTCACCTTTTTCTGAAATTCCCTCTATATTTAACACTTTATCATTCTTACTTGGAAATACAAACCAAATTCGGGTATCTAGATAGCTCACAGTTTTAGCCTCATAAAAGTTCCCTTTACTTACATTAGTAACTTTAACTTTTTGGATTTTATTGTTTCGAAGTTCTCCCCATAACAATGGAGAAGTTATACCGGGCACCTGTTCAATGTATTGCCCTGTGTAACCACCAAATCCGCCACCCCAAACCCATTTCCACCCAAATAGGTTTCTTCTGACGAAATCTGAACGCAATGTGTAGCTGTCCCCCGTGCCTTTCTTAGAAAAAACAACCACCTGATCTTCGATCGGTTCAATATGAATCGTTTGACCAATTATCCCCCATTGGTTTTTAAGTGCATCTTCTATGGAGGTTGTAGCTAATGAAGGGGCAGAAAATGACTTGAACAAAAAACCGCTTATAAACACTGCCAAGACCACAGATATCCCTAAAAAAATTCTCTTCATTTTTCCACTCCTCAAAAACATTTCTGTATCCATTCAGAAGTATGTCTGTCGCCTAACGTCCCGAGTGTTTACGACGCGTCCCAACCACATTCATATTGGCAAAGTGTCGTAAACACTCTGTTATAGGATGTGCGGCTCCCCAAATTCTCACCCTAATTCGTAGTTACTCTTTTAAATATAATTCCTTCGGCCTCGTACACAACTAAGTAAGTCTTTTGGTCAGGCTTTTTGTAGAATTTAGGGAGTGAATTCCATTTCCACTCAATCGACCCCATAGGTAATTCTGTCCACCAGTTTAAGTTAACAACTTGACCTGTAGATTCGTTGAAACCTTCTGTCCACTTGTCAATGTCTTCCTCTTTCACTTTGACCGCAAAACGCATATCCTAATCAGACGGACCTGGAACCCAACCTTTAGAATTATCTTGGAAAACTATATGAAATTCAGTTGATGACACCATTGAAGGAAGAACCAAGTATTTTCGAAGAAAGTTCAATTTCTCCTCTTGAGTCGAAAAGACGGTACTAATAGTATCCGTTGTTAACGAAGCGCCTGCTTTTTGGGAGAATGTCAAAATGCTCAGAAACAAAAAGACTACTAATGTTACAACAGATACTGTTATTATTGCAGACTTTTTCTTTCTCAAAAATACCAAATCCCATGACCTTCTTTCATAAATCATGCATAGCCGCATTTCCTATAACTTTTTTTATACGAACTTCGTTAAATGTCTGTCTCGTAAACTATATACGAACTTGTTCGTATAAAAATCCTTTATTAACCCCCCTCGAAATCATTAGAGTTAATGAAAAATTTACCTTTATTATACTCCTTTGTGACCGGTATCTAAACACTATTACCAGTTAACAAAACAATATTCTCATTTTCATCCGAATTTCCTCACGAGAGCCTATTTGCCTATTAATGAAGCCAGAGTCCCTTTGCGTACAGGAACTCTGGCTTTTTTCCTTCTTGTTATTGTCTGGTACGAAATAAGCGTTTCGTTGGCGGTATCCATATATAAAATTATAGCTCTTTTATGGTGACAGAGCACCGTGGTCACGGAAAATGACTAACCTGTATCTGGAAAGGGGCTACTTATTACCTTTCTGGCAGCATTAATATTAACAATACCAATGATAATTAGTGAGTATTTAGTATGGGAGTTAACTTAAAAGAGTCGTTTAGCGATGGTTATTTTCTCAATCTCCTTTGCCCCTTCGTAAATCTCCAAAATCTTTGCATCCCTATAGAAGCGTTGAATGTCATACTCGTCAATATAGCCATAGCCACCGTGCATTTGCAAGGCTTTGTCAGTGACCCAGACCGCTGTTTCACCGGCATAAAATTTAGCCATGGCGTTGAGTGAGGGATCTAACTGGCCGTTGTCCGCTTTCCAAGCGGCCTTGTAGATTATGTTGCGGGCCAATTCTATTCGGGTTGCCATCTCGGCCAGTTGGAACTGAATGGCTTGGTTTGCGGCAAGGGGAACGCCGAAGGTTTTGCGCTCTTGAACATATTTAAGAGCCAAATCTAAAGCTCCTTGCGCTAAACCAAGCCCTTGGGAGGCTACCATGATGCGCGTTTGATCAAAGAAATGCATGAGTTGGTAGAAACCGTTACCTTCTCGGCCAACAAGGTTTTTTTGAGGTACTCTCACATCTTCGAAGGTGATTTCTGCCGTATCCGAGGCTCGGATCCCCATCTTGCCATGAATTTTCATCCGTGTAATTCCGGGGAGTTTTGCATCAACAATAATTAAGCTGTGGCGCTGTGTTTTTTTAGGTGCCTCCGGGTTCGTGACGCATAGGGTGACCATATAGTCACAGATTGTTCCGTTGGTGATGAAGGTTTTACTGCCGTTTAGGATATAGTCTGAACCATCTTTGGTGGCCCGGGTTGTTGTTCCAGCCACATCGCTTCCGGCGTTTGGCTCGGTATAAGCTCCGGCAAAGATTGCTTGACCGGCAGGAAGCAAAGGAAGATAGGTTTGCTTTTGTTCTTCGCTGCCATAGTTGATAATATTTTCGGCACCAAAGGTTGCAGCGCCAACGACTAAGCTCAGGCCTAAATCCACTCTAGATAGCTGCTCTGTGATTAAAGCTGTCTCAGTCCAACCAGCCCCAGGTCCTCCATATTCCTCAGGAATTGCAATTCCGACTAACCCTGCTTCGCAGGCTTTTTGCCAGAGTTCACGTGGGTATTTTTCCTCTCGGTCACATTCTTGGGCAATCGGTGTAAACTCTTTGAGGGCAAATTTGTACGCCAGGCTTTGAAAGGCTCTCTGTTCTTCTGATAATTCGAAATCCAAGGCTGTTCCTCCTCGTTCTTCTTTTAATATACGGGGTATTATAAAATCCCGTATATTAGTATCGTTCTATTTAGGGGACAGGGTTTTCCTGGGACATTGAGAGTATTCTCCACTTGTTTTGATTGTCTAGCTAAAGTAATTGCAATTTCAATGCCAATCCAAAAGGGGTCCTTTTTCGGTGTTTTTGGGTGTAAAAGGAGAGGTGGCGTGTCCATTGTGTTGTCAACTGTCCGTTATTCCGGACAGTTATTTCGCATTTTCATTATGATTTGGCGTCGTTGATTTCTTTTCGGTAAAATGCAGCATATTGGTGGCGTAAGTCCCGCTTAAGAATCTTTCCGCTGGGAGTTTTAGGCAGATCGTCTAGAAAAATGACACCTTTGGGGACCTTGAAGGCCGTCAGGTTTTTACGGCAAAGGAGGATGATCTCTTCTGAACTGAGGACTGCCCCTTGTTTGAGAACGACCAAGGCGGTCACCGCCTCTATCCATTTTTCATGGTCAAGGCCGACTACTGCGACCTCTGAAACCCGGCTGTCTTGATAGATCACTTCTTCCACTTCTCGGCTTGGCACATTTTCGCCACCGCTTTTGATCACGTCTTTCTTCCGGTCCATGACGGTGAGGTAGCTATCCTTATCTAGAATCCCGATATCTCCGCTGTGGAACCAATCGTGCGCTAAAGTGGTCTCAGTCTTTTCCGGATCTTTGAAATAGAGCAACATGGTGTGGGGACCACGACCGCAAATTTCGCCAGGGCGGCCTTCCTTCGTAATCGGTTGATGCTCCTCGTCTTCCAATTGAGATACCATGTTCAAAGCAGCCTTGCCTGCTGAACCTGGTTTGGTCAGCATATCCTCAGGTTTGAGCATCGTATGGTAAGGGCTGAGTTCTGTTTGACCATAGAAGTTATAAAATTTCTGGCAATTGGGTAGGCGACGGGTGATCTCCTTTAGAACTTCCACAGGCATAATCGACGCCCCATAATACCCTTTGACTATAGAACTTAAATCATAACTGTCGAACTCAGGGTGGCGCATGAGACCGATCCAAACCGTTGGCGGCGCAAAGAACATGGTTGCTCGGTATTTTGCAAGGTTGTCCATAATTTCCTTCGGATCGGCTTTAAACAGGAGGATGTTTGTGGCTCCCACCATTAAAGCGGGAGTGAGGAATACATCTCTCTGAGCGCAGTGAAATATTGGCAATGCATTGAGGTTAACATCCCCGGGAGTAAATTCTCCATCAATAATGCAGCTCGTGTATTCGGCCAATAGAGACTGGTTGGTCAGAATCACTCCTTTGGGCAGGCTCTCAGTCCCGGATGTGTAGGTCATTTGAACCGGATCCTCGATGTGAAGCTCTACATCAGGCTCATCAAATGGATACTTTTTGTACCAGGTCTCAAAGTTGGTGAAGTTCGCTGGGACGGTCTGCTCCAGTCCTTGTCGGGACCAGAGAAGGGTTTTTACGGAAGGCATGTCATCTAGTACATCTTTAACCAGATGGTAAAGGGCGTCTTCAATAATGAATACCTTAGCCTCTGAATGGTTTATGCAGTAAGAGATGTCTTTGCCGAGGAGAAGGAAGTTGACTGCCAGGTATACTCCTCCGGCTTTGGCCGTGCCCAGCCAAGTGAGGACATGGTCGATCGTGTTGTGAGCGAGTATGGCCACCCTATCGTATTTTTGCACACCTAACTCGATTAGGGCATTGGCCACTTGGTTAGATTCCTTCTCCAGTTGACGGTAGGTGAGTGTGGTATTTCGGTAAATTATGGCGGGTTTCTCCGGGTGACGATGGGCGCTTCGTCCAACGATATCGGCGACGACCCAGCGGGTGATCCGGTTATAGCGGGTGCGAAGAAAGCGGACGTTTTCCCCATTGAGCGTATGGTAATGCTCTTGTTCTGCTTCTGTTAGCGGGGCATTTAGGGTCATGGGAATCCTCCTCCTCTTTTTTTCTAGTTTTCAATTATATGTTCAGAATATTTGCAATATTAATGCCAATTAAAATCCCTTGCTTCTTCACACCTTTTGCGTGTAAAAGGAAAGGGCAAAGTGTATATTATGTTGTCAACTGTCCGTCACTCCGGACAATTATAACGAAACATGGGAAGGGAAGTTATTGAGTTTTTTTATCGGAGACTGCCAAAGGGAGATGCCTAGGGCCTAGTGGCATAGGATTTGCATTTGTTTAATACAAGCAAAGAAGAGATGGATGCAAAATACTCAGAATATTAAGAATAATATGAGAGGGGAGATCAAGAATGATTCTGGCGCAGGACAAACGGATTGAAGATTACAGTTGCAAAGGATGGTGGGGGACTAAGACAATCCTTGATTATTTTCAAGAGCATGTAGTTACCATTCCAAATCGTATTGCCCTGGTGGATCCGCCTAATCGTGAAGAGCTTACAGGCTCGGCCCCAGAACGCTTAAGCTATCGTGAGCTTGATGTCATAGTCCAGAAAGTAGCAAGAAAACTCATAACTTTAGGCGTCCAAAAAGATGATATTTTGATGGTTCAACTGCCCAACACCTGGGAGTTGGCGATGCTTTATCTGGCCGTTGCTAAGACGGGTGCTATAATTTCCCCTATACCGATGCAGTGGCGTCTTAAGGAGTTGGGCTATGTAGCTAAACTCACGGAATCTAAGATCTTTATTACGATCGAGCAATTCAAAGATACCTTTCACTTAGAAATGGGGAGAGAGCTTCTACAGAATGGATCAGGAAGCCTTAAGCTCTGTATTAGCTTGGACACCTTAAGGGAGTGGACGAAAGGGAAAGAGACCCTAGAAGATGAACGAGCAACAGAGCAAAGTAAAATAGAGGCAAATGACATAGTTACTATCTGCTGGACATCTGGAACAGAAGCAGATCCGAAGGGTTGCCCGATGAGCCATAACAACTGGATATCTCAATGCGGCATTGCGATACAGGCTGCAGGCATTTGTAAAGGAGATGTGCAGTTTACAGCTGGACCTTTGGTGAATATGGCATCCTTGGGTACCACATTTGTACCTTGGCTGATGCTGGGAGGAACCTATGTCCTCCACCATCCTTTCGATGCTCAAGTATTTGTTAAGCAGATGATTCAAGAAAAGGTCAACTACACACTATTGGTTCCGGCTGTAGCCAACTTGCTTGCCAAACACCCACAGGCGGATCTGTTTGACTTTAGTTCGGTTCGATCAATAACTCTAGGCTCTGCTCCTTTATCGTTGTTTGCAATGCAGGAGTTTAAACGAAGATGGAATATTGATATTGGTAATATATGGGGACAAAATGAGGGGACAGGGATTGTTTCTGGTCCCGGAGATGTTCCGAATATGGAGCAAAGGGTGGATCACTTACCCCAATACGGCAAGGCTGGATCAAAGTGGATATCTGCGGTAGAGGGGATAGAGACCAAGATCATGGATCTGGAGACTGGATTGGAACTTACAGAGGTAGGAGCGGTGGGAGAACTAGCCTATAAGGGTCCGAATGTCTTTCCAGGGTATTATAAGCGTCAGGATTTAACGGCGAAGTCTTTTGATGAAGATGGATTTTTCTATACTGGGGATTTGTTCCGGATCCGGGAGGGGAATTACATTAGCTTCTTTGACCGGAAAAAGGATATCATCATTCGAGGTGGGCAAAACATCAGCGCTCAGGAAGTAGAGAATATACTGATGAGTCATTCGAAAATATTGGATATTGCGGCTGTGGGCGAACCCGATGATATTTTTGGTGAGCGTACGTGTGTTTTCGTGGTAGTCCGACCGGGAGAAACCTTGGATTTGACTGAAGTGAAAGAGTTTATGCACGATAACAGAGTTGCAATCTACAAGTGGCCAGAGAGGGTGGAACTTATCGAGGCGATCCCTCGCAATCCAACGGGCAAGATCCTGAAAGCACCTCTTAGGCAGAAATTAAGGAAAAGTGTTCTGTGATGAAATTCTGAATCTGGGGGTAGTTAAGCGAAAGTAATGCATTAGGAAAGGGTGTTAAACGATGAGAGAAGCAGTGATTGTAGAAGCAGTAAGAACTCCCGTAGGACGGAGAAATGGAGCTTTAAGTGCTATTCGTTCTGAGGATTTGGCGGGCCAAGTCCTCAGAGAGGTGGTTAAGCGAGGGGGAGTCGATCCTGCCTTGATCGAAGATGTGCTAATGGGTTGCGTTTCTCAAGTGGGGGAGCAGGGTTTTTGTATCGGGCGTCAGGCTGCCTTGATCGCAGATTATCCTCAACACGTTCCAGGTTTAACGATTGATCGTCAGTGTGGATCTAGTCAGCAGGCTATCCATTTTGCGGCACAGGCGATTCTGGCTGGGGATATGGATATCGTTGTAGCAGCGGGTGTGGAAAATATGTCCCGAGTTCCTATGGGCTCAAACGTAAGGGATACAGAGTTATCACACGAGTTGACCTCACGTTATGAGATCATTAATCAAGGCCTTTCTGCAGAGCGGATCGCCGCGCAATGGGGTCTCAGTCGCCAACAAATGGACGAATTCTCACTGGAGAGCCATGAGAAAGCTCTGAAGTCCCAAGAAGAAGGGCGTTTCGAGCGTGAAATTATGCCGATAAATGTGATTTTGCCGGATGGGAGCCAGATGGTTATGAAAATGGACGAGGGCCCACGGCGGAACACAAGTCTGGAAAAACTTGCTACTCTAAAGTCGCCCTTCCAGGAAAACGGTCGAATCACGGCTGGAAATGCGAGTCAAATTTCGGACGGAGCGGCAGCGGTACTCGTAATGTCGCGTGACAAAGCGCTTGAACTGGGTCTGAAGCCTCGTTTTCGGATAGTGGCTCGGAGTGTCATAGGTTCTGATCCGACCCTGATGCTTACCGGTCCTATAGCGGTTACTGCTAAGGTGTTGGCTAAAGCAGGTCTAAGTCTTGCCGACATTGATATCTTTGAGGTGAATGAAGCATTTGCAGCAGTTCCATTGGCTTGGCTGATAGATACGGGTGCTGACCCGAAGAAACTAAATCCGAATGGTGGGGCTATTGCCCTAGGGCATCCCTTGGGCGCCAGTGGGGCTAAGTTGATGTCGACAATGATACACGAACTTGAACGAACCGGCGGCCGTTATGGACTGCAAACTATGTGCGAGGGACATGGTATGGCTAATGCGACAATTATTGAGCGATTAGATTGAGAGACAAACAGGTATTAAGGAAGGAGTAATTCACGATGGATTTGAAACAAGTAGTTGGATTCGTCACGGGAGGGGCCTCTGGTTTGGGGGAAGCGACTGTACGGCGGATAGTTAACGATGGAGGTAAGGCCATGATTCTCGATCTAGCGGTAGAACGAGGAGAGAAGTTGGTTGCTGAATTGGGTGACAGTGCCCTATTTTGCAAGACGGACGTTAGCAGTGCTGAGAGCGTACAAGCGGCTCTGGAACAGGCAATTAAGGGGTTCGGACGCGTTAATGTAGTTGTGAATTGTGCAGGGATTGCGGTAGCAGAAAAGGTGCTAGGTAAGAAAGGGCCTCATTCCCTTGAGAACTTTTCAAAAATTATTCAAATAAATCTAATTGGTAGTTTTAATGTTATACGCTTAGCTGCGGAATATATGGCGAACAATGAGCCTAATGCTGGAGGAGAGCGGGGCGTGATTATCAGTACCGCTTCAGTAGCTGCCTATGAAGGACAAATCGGGCAGGCCGCCTACAGCGCGTCTAAAGGAGGGCTCGTAGGAATGACTCTGCCTATTGCACGAGAGATGGCAACCCATGGCATTCGCGTGATGACGATTGCCCCTGGTCTCTTTGAAACTCCGATGTTTGAATCCTTGTCAGAGGAGGCTCGCAAGTCACTAGGCGCTATGACTCCGTTTCCCTCTCGACTGGGCTATCCAGAGGAATTTGCCCTTTTAGTGAAGAGTATCGTGGAGAATCCAATGCTCAATGGTACTACGATTCGTTTGGATGGGGCAATTCGTATGCAGCCTAGGTAAAAACCATTGTGGTCATATGAGAGACTCGTAATGATAATAGTAATCTCGGGAAGCGTGATTTAACATTAAGACTATTGGTTAATAGACCGAAAGGAAGGGAACGATGGACATCTATTCGGAAGACCACAAAATGTTTCGTCGAGCCTTCGTAAAGTTTGTAGAAAAGGAGCTCTCTCCTCATATCGAAGAGTGGGAAGCACAGAGAGAGATCCCGCGTTGGGTATGGAGGCGGATGGGGGAACAGGGCTACCTCTGTCCATGGTTGGAAGAGAAATACGGTGGTTCTGGAGCGGACTTTGGCTTCTCTGCTATTATTAATGAAGAATTAGCAAGAGCTGGCGTGGGGATTGGGATGGGATTGCATAGTGATATCATTGCACCTTACATTCAGGCCTTTGGGACAGAAAAGCAGAAATCGGACTGGCTTCCGGCGTGTGCTCGCGGTGAAAAGATCTTAGCCCTTGCTATGACTGAACCCCAGGCCGGGTCAGACCTTCAGGGAATGAAGGCTACTGCAGTCAGGGATGGAGAAGCTTATATTATCAATGGGTCCAAGACCTTTATCAGCAATGGGGTTTTCGCGGACTTAGTTATTGTTGCGGTCAAAACTGGTTCTGAAGAGCTGCCCACAAGCAAGGGAATCAGCCTCATCGTGGTGGAAGATGGGACTCCCGGTTTTGCTAAGGGCAAAAACATGAATAAGCTTGGAATGCACAGCCAGGATACAGCGGAACTCTATTTCGACAACTGCAGGGTACCAGTCACTCAGCGATTGGGCGAAGAAGGTAAGGGATTTTCGTATCTTATGGAGAAGCTTCAGCAGGAGCGGCTGATTTCTGTTCTTGGTTCGCAAGCTTTGGCGGAACGGATGCTTAGTGATGCACTGGCTTATGTCAAGACGAGGGAAGCTTTTGGGCAGCCAATCGGCAAATTTCAACATAATGCTTTTAAAATAGCAGAAATGGCAACCGAAATTGAGATCGGGCGCGTGTTTGTAGATAACTTAGTGGCTGATCATATGGCAGGGCAAGAGATTGTGGCTAAGGTTTCTATGGCAAAATATTGGGTTGGAGAAATGGCTAACAAAGTGGGGTATAACTGCCTTCAGCTTTACGGCGGCTATGGGTATATGGAAGAGTACCCCATCGCCCGGCATTATCGAGATGTGCGGGTGCATACCATCTTTGCTGGGACTACAGAGATAATGAAACTCATCATTGCTAGAAAGTTAGGGTTGTGAGTAGGAAGGAGTGGATAGGATAGATGTATCAACTCTTAACTGGGGTGCGGATTCTTGATTTAACCCGACTACTGCCTGGAGGGTATGCCAGTCAGTTGCTGGCAGATCTGGGGGCTGATGTGCTGAAGGTAGAAGATCCTTGGCAAGGCGACTATCTGCGTTGGATGAAACCCTACTTGCCGGGTACTAAAGATAGTGCCCTTTTTTGGTCTCTGAACCGCAACAAAAAGAGTCTTAAACTGAATCTTAAAAGCAGTGCGGGACAGCAAGCCTTTTTTCGTCTGCTTACCAAGTATGACATTGTTCTGGAAGGGTTTCGGCCAGGAGTGATGGATAGCTTGGGTCTCGGTTATAAAGAGCTGCAAAAAATCAATCCCGCTGTTATCCTCTGCTCTATTTCGGGTTACGGACAGGTCGGACCGTATAGTCGACGTTCGGGTCATGATATCAATTATATGGCGATTAGTGGGGCCTTGGGTCTTACGGGACAGGCCGGAGGGGTACCTGTATCTCCAGCAGTTCAAGTGGCGGATATTGGTGGCGGGGCCCTCATGGCGGTGACTGGAATCTTGAGTGCCTATATCGCCCGGCAGCATACGGGTCGAGGACAATATATTGACGTCTCGATGCTGGACGGAGTGGTCTCCTGGATGGCGATGCTTTATGCTCAGCAAGCGGCTGAGAGTTTCACTCTGAAGCGTGGAGAAGGAATGTTAAACGGTGGAGAGGTTTGCTATGCTGTTTATGAGACTCGAGATGCTCGTTTTATGAGCCTCGGAGCCTTAGAACCAAAATTTTGGCAAGCTTTTTGTCAAGCTGTAGATCGTCCGGATCTTGTCGGCCAGCAATTTTCTCACGAGCCAAGCGTTTTGAGCGAGGTGGAGAAGATCTTTAAGAGTAGGACCCAGGAAGAGTGGACTGCTTTCTTCAAAGATAAAGACGTTTGCTGTGAGCCAATCTTAGAACTATCCGAAGCTCGCCAGCATCCTCAAGTTCAGGCTCGGCACCTATTTACTCCCCTTAGTCATCCTGAGAGTGAGGCTGTGGAGACTGTTAGGAATCCCCTCAAATTTCCGGATCAAGAGGAGCTGCCGGATCAAATTCCTCCGGGCTATGGGGAACAGACGAGGGAGGTTTTAAGAGAGGTAGGTTTCAGCGAGGAGGAAATCAAAGAGTTTGAACAGTAGAGGTAGTTGATTTGTCGAAAATTGGATTGATTATTATAACAATGAGAGTTAGTAAAAATAAATTGATATAGGCTTTTAAGCCCCCTGAACGAGAGGGGCTTTTTTCTATTGAAGCTCGAATGTTCTGAAATAAAGGAATAGCCGTTGTCTAGGGAGAACAATTAGAGTGTTACATATTTAGAGAAACCCTGAAGTTGATTGTAGTTACTCCAGTTTGACGACGAGGTGAGCTTTAATGCTAATGAGCGATATGATGACCAGAGATGTTCCTCTTATTCATCCTGAAGATAATCTTAGGCAGGGGATAGAGCTTTTACGCTGGACCAAGCTGGATGCCCTACCTGTGGTAGATGAAGCTGGTTTCTTGATTGGGATCTTTACCAAAGCCAATGTACTAGATGCTTTTTTGTCTGGTGCGGACACCACGGAGAAGATTGAGAGACATTATAATCCCCAAGTAGTGACGGTCGAAGCCGATACACCTTACCGTGAAGTAGAACAGCGGGCGAAACATAGCTCAGTGGGTACGGGTGTAGTCGTAGACAAAGAAGGGAAAGCACTTGGGATTTTTACTAAGGTAGACATGATTATGGCTCTCTTTGGAGAAGCGGAACAATTGGCCACTAAGCTCAATACGGTGTATCAGGCCATGCCCAACGGAATTATCGTCGTGGATCGCAATAACCGTATCCAACAGATAAATCTGTCCGGCGAGAAAATCCTTGGCTTGGAGCAAGAAGCTCTTAATGGTCGCCTATTCAGTAGTATTTTTCCCGACTTAGATCTGAGCTTGGTATTAAAACAGTCGCGACATCTAGTGGGAATTCAGACTCAAATCAATCAGGTGACCGTTCTTTGCAACATTAGCCCTGTGAGTGAGCTGGCAGGAGCAGTCATCGTTTTTCAAGCTTTGACCGATTTAGACCAAGTGGCTTTAGAGTTAGATGCTACCAAGCGCCTGTACGAGACTTTACTTACTGTCACCAATATTGCTTATGAAGCCATCTTCGTTGTAGACGACCAGGGAAAAATCACCTTGATCAATGAGGCAGCCTGCCAATTTTTTGGGAAGAGAGAAAAAGAGCTCTTGCAACAGCCTGTAGATCAAGTGATCGAGAATACCCGTCTTCTGCGGACTTTGAAAACAGGCATGGCTGAAACCAATGAAATCCAAGTCATTCACGGTCGAGCTTACATCGTCTCACGCCTTCCTATTGTGCGTCAGGGTAAAATTATTGGCGCAGTAGGCAAAATTACCTTTCAGAAATTGGAGGAAGTTAAGGATGTCGCTCAAAGACTTGCTCAGATGGATCATGAGTTGAGTTTTTACAAGGAACAATGGGGCTCAACCAGGCTACCTGTTACCTTCAGTCAAATCATTACAATAAGTCAGGATATGCGCCGCTTGAAGCAAGACGCTGAAATGGCTGCCCGTGGGAATTCAACAATTATGCTGACCGGAGAAAGCGGCACAGGTAAAGAACTTTTTGCCGAGGCCATTCATCAGGCAAGTCTTCGTCGCAAAGGACCCTATGTGAAGGTTAATTGCGCCGCAGTGCCGGAAAATCTTCTGGAATCGGAATTTTTTGGGTATATCAGCGGGGCGTTTACCGGAGCTCAAAAGGGAGGCAAAGCGGGTAAATTCGCGGTCGCCAATGGTGGGACATTATTTCTCGATGAAATAGGGGATATGTCTCTAAATTTACAGAGTAAGCTTTTGCGGGTTTTGGAGGATAAGTGTTTTGAGCCTATAGGGAGTAATGAAGTCATGAAAGTGGATGTGAGGATTATCGCCGCCACAAATCAGGATCTGATTCGAAAAGTTGAGAAGGGTGAATTCCGAAGGGATCTTTATTACCGACTGAATGTCATTAATTTTCACCTTATTCCACTGCATGCTCGATTAGAAGACGTCATACCACTCGTTCATGTATTTTTAGAACGGCTAAATCATGATTTTGGCAAGCAAATCGAAGGCGTTTCTCCGGATGTCCATAGAACTCTTATAGGTCATCGTTGGCCAGGGAATGTAAGGGAATTGAAAAATGTCATCGAGCGAGCTGTGAATTTTGCCTCGGGAGGTCGGCTGGAGCTGGAAGATTTGCCTTTTTACCTTAAAGAAGCTAAGCGTGAAGAGATGGTGAGGTTTGAGAAAGGGTGGAACCTTGAAAATGCCCATGAACATTTGGATAAAGACACGTTGGAAAAGGCCTTAATCAAGGTAAATGGTAACAAGTCTGAAGCAGCGCGACTCCTAGGGATTTCGCGCTCCTGGCTTTATGAGAAAATTCGGCGCTATGAGATTCAACTATAACATTTTCTTTACTGAAAGCTCACAACTTCTTAAACTTCAATTCACACTTTAAACAAACTTTATGGTTAAGATAATAGTAGGCCAATCAGATGCGCAGGCTTGATTGGTAATACTTTACCTAAGGAGGAATGTTGTTTGAAAAAAAGACTTATTGTAGGGGTGCTTAGTGCAGTGTTGTTAGTAGGAGGTGCGACAACTGTTTTCGGTGCCACAGATTCGGCTAAGCTCGATGAAATTAAGAGTTTGACACAACAAATGTTTAGCATTCAGAAACAAATCGTTGACAAAGAAGTGGAAGCAGGGCTTAGAACTTCAGAACAAGCGGACACTATGAAAAAATTCATCGACCAGCGCCAAGAAGTTAGAGAACAAGCCATTGCAGACGGTAAGGTTTTCTTACCAGGCATGGGGGGAAAAGGTATGGGAATGCGCGGCGATGCCATTATGTTTAATAATGGTCAACCTTTAACTGACGATCAACTTAAAACTTGGAGCGACGCTGCTGAAGCCCGTTTAGCTGCTCAATTAGAGGCCCTGAAAAGTAATGGGAAGTTAACCGATGAGCAACTTAATACCTGGAGTGATAAAGCGAGAGCTCAGCTAGAAGCTAAAAAAGAGGCTCTCAAGAATGGCACCTTTATGCAGGGAGACATAGGCATGGGTAAGCGTGGAGATCATGGGGGTCGTTTTTGGGGCGGGATAATAGCGCCTTCTGATCCAGCGCCAGCAGCAACGACTTCTGCAACAAATCTACAGTAATTGAAATGCCCCATCCCCAACCTTAGTGAACATACTTGATCTTCAGCATAATTTAAAAGATAATGCTTAGACCACCTTGCCAAGATTTGATTGTTTCAATAGACCATTTCAATAACTAATGGAGACATTTGTGAGTAGTAGGAAGTCAAAAGGGCTAAGTCATCCTGACGAGGATAACTTAGCCCTTTTCATTTTAGTAAGTTTACTTAATTATTAGTACTAAAAAACCCTCCATAGCCTTTCGGCTTGGAGGGTTTCAAGATTAGCGATTTACCAATTGCTACGTGTACGTGGCTGATAGCAGTCACGGCAATATACTGGCTTGTCACCAGAAGGTTGGAAAGGAACGGTTGTTTCTTTTCCACAAGTAGCGCAGATAGCTGGGAACATTTCGCGTTGTTGACGCGCATAACCGCCACCGCCGCCCTGGTTTCTGGTTTGTGCTTTTTTAGCTGCACGGCACTCTGGGCAACGTCCTGGCTCATTGGTGAACCCTTTTTCAGCATAGAACTCTTGCTCGGAAGCTGTAAACTCGAAATCACGACCACAATCTTTGCAATTTAACACTTTGTCATTGAACATTATAAAAAAACCTCCACTAATATATTACCCGCGCCTACATGGCAAGTTAACCAACTTCTTCCCGGAGCCTTAGGTAATAGAGAAGGTTTGCTTAAATCCACTAGTTTTAACGAGCTTTTATCAGTATAACTAAAAAAACTATTGATGTCAAATTAATATTTTAAACTTGCTAACATACCGAATATTTCGACGATGATTGCGGCTTGTTAAGCATACATTTCTGCTAGTAAGGCCTTAACATCCTCATTTTCCAGATATTCATCAAAGGTCATTTGCCGATCGAGGAGTCCTTTCGGTGTGATCTCAATAATCCGGTTAGCGATGGTTTGGACAAACTGGTGATCTTGGGATACGAAGAGGATATTTCCATCAAGGTTGGTTAGGGAATTATTGAGAGCTGTAATGGATTCCATATCAAGGTGGTTGGTAGGCTCGTCTAATAAGAGAACATTCGCGCCACTTAGCATCATTCTGGATACCATACAGCGTACCTTTTCTCCCCCAGAAAGCACGCGGGCCGATTTTTGGGATTCATCTCCGGAGAAAAGCATTCTGCCAAGAAATCCTCGCACGAAAGATTCATCTGGGTCTTTAGAAAATTGTCTAAGCCAATCGACAAGATTAAGATCAGTATCAAAATAAGCGGAGTTATCTTGAGGGAAATAGGCTTGGGTCGTTGTAATTCCCCAATTGATTTCCCCTTCATCAGGTTCGATTTCACCCATTAAAACTTTAAATAAGGTAGTCTTGGCATTGCCGTCCGGACCAACAAAGGCAATTTTATCCCCTTTATTCATCATAAACGAGAGGTTATCAAGTACTTTCTGGCCATCAATGCTCACGCTCAAGTTCTTGACGGTCAAAATGTTATTGCCCGCTTCTCGGTCTGGAGTGAAAGCGATATAGGGATATTTACGGGAGGACGGTTTAATATCATCGAGGGTCAGTTTATCGAGTTGTTTTTTACGGGAGGTTGCTTGCTTTGCTTTGGAGGCATTGGAGCTAAAGCGTTGAATAAATTTTTGGAGCTCTTCAATTTTATCTTCTTTTTTACGATTTGCTTCTCTCATTAGTCTGAGGGCCAGTTGACTTGATTCATACCAGAAGTCATAGTTACCCACGTACAGTTGGACCTTCCCAAAGTCGATGTCGGCGATGTGCGTGCATACTTTGTTTAAAAAATGGCGGTCGTGGGAAACGACAATGACGGTATTTTCGTAATTGTAGAGGAAGTTTTCCAGCCAAGCAATCGAATTAAGGTCAAGATGGTTGGTTGGCTCGTCGAGTAAAAGAATATTCGGGTTGCCAAAGAGTGCTTGAGCAAGCAAAACGCGAACCTTTTCGTTGCCGCTCAGTTCTTTCATTTTGGAACTCTGGAGATCTTTGCCGATTCCTAGTCCCATTAAGAGTTCTGAGGCCTCAGCCTCTGCTTGCCAACCATTAAGTTCTGCAAAGTCTCCCTCAAGTATGGATGCCCTAATGCCATCTTCTTCTGAAAAGTCCGGTTTGGCATAGAGCGCGTCTTTTTCTTCCATTATTTCGAATAACCTAGCGTGTCCCATTATGACAGTTGTCAGGGCTTCAGATTCTTCAAATTCGAAGTGATCTTGTTTTAGGACGCCGATTCGTTCACCAGGTGTTAAGATGACATCTCCGCTCGAAGAGTCTATTTCACCCGATAATATTTTTAAAAAGGTTGATTTTCCTGCGCCATTGGCCCCAATTAAGCCGTAACAATTTCCGGGAAGAAATTTCACATTAACATCTTCAAATAAAGCTCGTTTTCCAAATCTTAAAGTTAACCCACTGGTACTAATCATTCTTAATCGTTCCTTTATTATAGATTTACATATACCAAGAATATAGTATATCATTTTTTTACAAGAAGATATAGATTGATAAAAGTGGGAATGGAAGAATTAAGCAAGCCCTCATACCTTAATCAATGGTAGAGGGCTGAGAATTCTAACATATTTTAGTCGAATTTAATCTAATCGAACCTAAAGTTTTCCGGTTATTAGGCTGGTGCTTGGTTGAATTTTAGTGAATTGAACTTGTTTCAGCTTCATTCAAGAGACTTCTCAGGGCTAGTATGCCTGACATTGTTCTTGGAAATCCAGCACTGGGAGCCACTAAGAGAATGGCATGTTCAATTTCTTCCTTTGTGCAACCACTGCTTAAGGCTTTATAAATATGAGTTCTTAGGGCCCTGGGATACTGGCACTCTGTGGACAAGGCAACTTTAATTAACCAGCAAGTTTTTTCATCTAACGGACCACCTTCTTCGTGTATTAATCGACCATACGTTTCGTAGGCCTTATAAATACTCTCGTGATGTTCCGTAAAATACTTTAAATTAAGCTCTGTACTGTCTATGTTATCAAAAAAGTCATCCATACGAGGTTCCCCTTCCTGTTTTTAACATTATTCTCTAGTACCTGAAGCTTTATGCATACCTGAAGATAGGTTATGATTGTTTTGTGTATCTAATCTCAGATAAGTTAGAATGGATTAAGTCGATTAAAAGGAGAGAGTCAAATGCCGAAAATGGAAATAGAACTTAAAAAAGAAGTCAGAACGGTGCTTGTGGAGACTATTAGGAGGTATTTCTGGAATGAGAGGAATGAAGAAATCAACCATTTAGGAGCTGAATTGCTACTTGACTTTATTATCAATGAAATTGGACCTTACATATATAACAGAGGGATCGAGGATTCGTACACTTATATGAATGAACGAATCGAGGATTTACTCGGTCTTGAGAAACGGCCTAGATAATCAACTCGTTATATACAGTTGAACATCTAAAAAAGGGTAAAGGGCAACACTCCCAGTTGTAGAAGTGGAGTATCCCGATTGGAAATAATACTGGACGAGATGGAGAGGGATTTTAATGAGCTATCAAATTAGGGAAATGTCTGAAGCTGATTGGGAACAAGTAAGAGATATTTACATCGAAGGGATTAATTCGGGTAACTCTACCTTCGAGACTGAAGCGCCAAGTTGGGAAGTGTGGGATGTTGCTCATGTTAAGAGCTGTCGATTAGTCGTTGTAGGCGAGGGTAGGGTTTTGGGATGGGCTGCTCTGAGTCTAGTTTCCAGTCGTTGTGTTTATACTGGTGTTGCGGAAGTAAGTATTTATCTGGCCCAAGACTACTGTGGACAAGGGATCGGATTTAGGCTTTTGAAAGAATTGATTGGGTGTTCTGAGGATAGCGGTTTCTGGACGTTGCAGTCAGGCATCTTCCCGGAAAATGTAGCAAGTTTAGCCTTGCATAGAAAATGTGGATTTCGTCAAGTTGGCCTGCGTAAGAAGCAGGGGAAAATGAACAACGGTACTTGGCGCGATGTTGTGTTGGTGGAACGCAGGAGCGAAGTGGTGGGGAATGACTGAATTAGCAAGGGAAGCTAGTCTGGTGAAGGGGGAGATTTAGTTGAGTCTGTTGCGTTCATTTCAACCTATTGTGGATGAGCAATCGCGTGTCCTAATCCTAGGGTCCATGCCAGGGGTGGAATCGAATACTAAGAGGTATGAAGAGAAGCTGAGGGAATGGAGTATCATCGGGGATATCAATAAGAACTAGTAACCAAAAAAAATTACTGAAGGAGTGATGTTTATGAAGAAAATATTCTCAGCAATATTACCAAGTTTATTGATCTTTACATTCATAAGCATAGACCATTTTATGCTTGGAGAAGATAGTTTACATCTTTTATTAGGAATATTTTTATTATTCCCTATAATTTTTATTATTCAAGGGATTGTTTGTTCAAATTCAAAGAATAGTATGATAGTTGGATTTTCATTATCATCATTAGCAGTTATGCTACCTATTTCAATATGGTATAATGTGGGCGATATGATTCCAGTAGTAATAATATATCTATTATTAGGAGTAATATCATTCGTTAGCTCTAATATTAAAAGAGTATTTATATCAAAAAAATTACTTTAGGTTATTACGAACTAATTCCTAATCAATTATTCAAAATCTTGATTGCTTCATGTCCCTCAAGCCAATCGACAAATTGTTTAGCCGTCCTTGCAGAGCGACCATTATACCAGAGTGCCCATTGTAAGGCCTCTTTGTGAAGCCAATCCCGGTCAAGGGTCAGATTTCTCCTGGCAGCAATTCCATCGACTATTTCCAGATATTTGGTTTGATTCGGTGAAGAGAAAACAACATTGATGCCAAATCGATCTGCTAAGGAGAGTTTTTCCTGCATGGTGTCACCTGCGTGTACTTCTTCATCATGGTTGTTTGATTGCAAGCCCGCTCTTTCCTTGAAATATTCTTTAACTAAATGTCTGCGGTTAGAGGTGGCATAAATGAGAATGTTGGAGGTTTTGCTTTCTAGGCCACCTTCAAGTACGGCCTTCAGCGAAGTATAGTTTTCCTCATTATCCCCAAATACCAGATCATCTACGAAGATGATAAATTTTTGAGTTCGATTTTTTAACTGTCTAATAATGAGGGGGAAGTCTGCAAGATAGGCCTTGGGGACCTCTAACATGCGAAGGCCTTGGGTATGATATTCATTAAGTATGGCCTTAACTGTTGAGGATTTTCCGGTACCGCGATCTCCATAGAGCAGCACATTGTTCGCTGGAAAGTCCTTCAGAAATTGAAGAGTATTTTCAATGACTCTGGAACGTTCATTTTGATACTCCACTAATTCGTCTAAAGTGATAGGATCGGGGCTATCGATTCCCCTGATGTAACCTGAGCCATCAATTCTTTCCCACACAAAGGCAAAATAGCGCGCGAATAATCCACAACCGTAATCTTTATGGAACGTTTTGAGCTCATCTAGACTGTCTTGCCAGTGCTGGCAGGAATTTAGGTGTGTTTTTATGTGATTAAGATGGTTAGAAAGAGTATTAGTTGAGCTTTCAAGAACCCACTCGGGTAGTTCCTGAATGAGAGTATTATTGGGGTCATTTTTGAATAGCTCTGCTAAGTGGGCTTTAACTAAAGCGGGATTAAGTTGAGCTATAAGTTGAAGACCCTTTAAGTCTTGGGCCGCAGCTTTTTCAAGTACCTGATTAGAGTTGCTAATCTGGCTAGCTTGCTGTTGAAAGGTGAATGGATTTTCATCGAAGATTATTTGATCGAGAAGATAATCTTTAAGTGACATAGTAGTACTGTTTTCTCGAGCAAGTTCAAAGTAAAATTCGTAATAGGAGTTAATAAGCTCTCGAAGCTCAACGTCGGCTTTGTGTAAGGAAATAAGCAGTGTTTTCAACTTACTTAATACCCTATTCTCTAAGAGTCCTCTGTAAATTGAAAGAGAATCCATTGCTAGTAAAATCGACGATAATTTGCTGTGTTGCATAATAATCCCTCCAGTAAACAAGTATAGCATTCGAGTATTAAGAAAGAAAGAAGGGAAAAATTAAGGTTATTCTAGATCTTGTTATGAGTCTAAAGCGAAAAGTTTAAGATCTTTGATCAGATAAAATTGATATGGAAACCGATTAAGTAGCGTGGAATTAATGAATTCCAAGATGTGGCAATGATTATTCGGGTGGTGTATAATAATAATATACACTTAAATGCAACGATTATTGGTACATAAAGGAATCAAGGAATGAGATATCAATTGAAGAGTTTTCGTGTAAACATTAATTTTGCATGGCCTGAAGTCGATCAATAGATGAAGTAATCAAGAAGGAATCGTTGAAGATTTGAGTGTTTCATTGAGGAAAAATTGGGGGTAGCTAAGATTTGAGAGAACCAAAAGAACAGTATGAAAAACGAAAGATGTATTATGCACGACGGTTGGAAAACCTAACCCAGAAGATTAACCGTTTAAGCAATATTAGACTTTTGACGTTCTTGGCTGGCAGTGGGCTGGCTGTATTTTTTTATTGGAAGCGTAGTGCTTCTTTGGGGATGGGTATGGTGGCTTTTACAGTAGTGTCATTCGCCGCCTTGGTTATTTGGCACCAAACTTTAAGAAAGCGCCAAAGTTATATACGCGTTCTTTATGAAAACTATGAGCAAGCTTTGAAGCGCTTATCCGGCGAATGGAAATCCTTTTTAGATGTAGGAGAAGACTTTAAAGACCCTGCTCACCCCTATGCGGATGATCTCGATCTTTTTGGCTTTGGTTCCTTGTTTCAATGGATTAATACAGCAAAGACTTTTAGGGGAAGGGAAACGCTGAAAGAGTGGTTGTCCAAGCCCCCAGTGGAGATTGATTCGATCCTGGAAAAACAAGAAGCCATTAAAGAAGTGGCGAGAAATCTGGCTTGGCGACAGCGGTTTTTAGCGGATGCCGGTATGTCAAAGGGTACGCTGAGCTCTCCACAAGCCATTATCGAATGGGCAAAGGCCTTCGATTCTAGCTATCTGAGGGTTAGAGTACTAATTCTAGGCCGGGCGCTTCCGATCATTACGATCCTATTTCTGCTGCTTTATCTTTTGACCTCCAGAGTTTCCTTTTGGTACCCGCTGGCGGGTATTATAATTCAGTCGCTCATACTCTTGCTGGGAAAGCAAAGGGGTAAGGTACTCAATGCGGTTTACTCTTATCGGGAAAGTCTTAAGATATATGAAAAGATGTTAGAGCGGTTCGAAAAACGATCCTTTCAATCGAAGTACCTTCAGTCTCTGAAAAAAGGCTTACGCGATCGTGACGGTAAATCTGCTTCTGAACAGATTAAAAAACTTGCACGCTTGGCCGATCTAATAGCAAACCGTAATAATGCCATGTTCTTAATCATTAATATTCTAACGCTGTGGGATATCCAATGCATGATCGCTTTAGAATCTTGGAAAGAAAAATCAGGTCGTTCTTTAGCTCGCTGGGTGGAGACGATCGCTGAATTGGAGGCTCTATCCAGTCTATCAATCATTCACTTCGATCATCAAGACTGGGGATTCCCAGAGATCAGCCCACAAAAACCTGGTATTGTGGCAGTCAAAATGGGACACCCGCTCTTGAAAGAATCCGTATGTAATGATGTAGCGATCGAGAAGCGGTCCGGGATATTGCTAATAACAGGCTCCAACATGTCTGGCAAGAGCACGTTACTTCGGACGGTAGGTATCAACCTTGTCTTGGCCTATGCAGGGGCACCCGTATATGCTCAGTCCTTTAGCTGTTCGATGCTGGAAATTTATACATGTATGCGAGTGAGTGATAACCTTGGGGAAAATATCTCTTCGTTCTATGCGGAATTATTGCGAATCAAGCAGATTGTCAGTGCATCGAAGACGGATAAGAAAGTTTTCTTTTTGTTAGATGAGATTTTTAAAGGGACCAATTCCCAGGACCGTCATGCAGGAGCTAAGGTGTTAATTCGGCAACTAAGCAAGGTTGGTTCGATGGGAATGGTTTCAACCCACGATTTGGAACTCGGAGACCTCGAGCGAGAAAACGACCGCAAAATTCGAAACTATCATTTCCGAGAGTATTATAAAAACGATGAAATTAAGTTTGACTATAAACTAAGGCCTGGAATTTCCACGACGCGAAATGCCATGTATTTAATCAAAATGGCGGGCATTGATGTGGATGGGGTGGATTAGGCAATACGCCCTCTCCAGGCTTGTGGAGAGGGCGTATTGCTCAATTTGTTGATTTATTTAACAGGTTTTGATTAGATGATCTTTTTCCTAGAGAGAGTATGTTAAGTAGAGAGAGGAGCAGAAGGACTATGATTATTGTAAGCGCGTGTTTGCTTGGGCTGAATACAAAGTATGACGGCAAAGCCCATACCCATGCTATGCTTCAGAAATACAGTACCAAGGGAAAGTTTATTCCAGTTTGCCCAGAGCAACTAGGTGGTTTACCAACTCCAAGAGTACCCGTAGAGATTATCGGTGGAACAGGTCAAGGTGTGCTTAGTGGAGATTGTGTGGCCCAAGGGGAGCAGGGAGAAGTAGTCACCTCGGAATTTATCCTGGGGGCCAAAGAAGTGCTTAAAATCGTCGAGCTAGTTCCGGTCACTGCCGCGATTCTCAAGGAGCGTAGTCCTTCCTGTGGCGTGAATTGTATTTATGATGGAAGCTTTTCACACAGGATCATATCAGGTCAGGGAGTGACAGCGGCTTTGTTGAAAGAGCATAATATCCCGATCTATTCGGAAGAGGAACTGACTGAGGAGAGGTTAGTTGAGTTATTAGAAAGAGTTTAACCTTTATCCAATCGTAAGACTCCCACTTCTATAAGTGGGAGTGGTACCCCCGGCTTCGCTTCGGTGGGGGTAGAGTCCCCCACCGAAGACTCGATGTT
>LADV01000056.1 GCA_000961805.1 Peptococcaceae bacterium BRH_c23
AGATCGGCTAATTGTATGGCCATCTGGTTAGTATCCTGATTCGTATTGAGTCCAAGCTTTTCACACATCCATTTAAGTTTATTAACATCTGTAATAATAAATGGAGTTTTCCCTTCTCCAGTCGCCTTTAAGGTTCTGAAAGCCTCATAGGCATGATGGCTATAGGTCCCCGCTCCCATAATATTTTGCAGAAGAAGCTTTCTCATAGCCATAGCATCGGCACCAATTCCACAGACCCCTTTATCCTGTTCACCCTTTTCACTGATTCGGCAGGGTCCTTGGGCACATTGTTGACAGGTTAAGCCTTGAAGACAAAATTTACAACGTATCTTCTCCTGTTGAGTCCAGCGATCGAATGAATTGGACATACCATCTTCCCGGATACGTATTAACATCTCTTCAACAGAGTCATGATAACTTACCCGGCCTTCTGTCTTTTCCAGTATGGTTTCAGTCATTACCGATCCCCCTTTTGTTATTACTATAGAAAGTTTGCTCATCTGCAATGGTAAATATGTACATGTTAATAAAAACTAAAAAGTCTCATTATCTATTCTCTTGTCATTCAATAGTTGCTGATTAATTTTCGATATTAATCAGCATGGTTGTTATAGTTGCTTAGGAAAAATGGAAAGATATAAAAATAGTAACCTTACAAGGAGGGATCATAAATGAACGAAAGCAGCGTTATGAACACTGATCCGAAAAATCTCCAAGCTAAAAGAATCGTTTATTATATCTTAGGGGTTTTACAAGTTTTACTAGCCTTTCGCTTAATCTTCAAGCTATTAGGGGCCAACCCACAAAGTCCTTTTGTGTCGTTCATCTATTCTGTGTCACAAGCCTTTTTAATCCCCTTCAACGGTATTTTCAGATCGGCTGTCACTAAAGGAATTGAGGCACAGTCAGTCTTAGAGCCAACGACCATTATCGCAATGATTGTTTATGCGATCATTGCTTGGGGAATCGTTAAGTTAATTGAAATCCGCAGGCCTGCGCATAGCAACGAAATCCGGTAAAGGAATGCTTACCTCAGGTGAAGTTTTACTCCATCCGAAAGTTTAGTTGAACTTATCCATGTGCAAGTCATGCAAGCCAAGTGCAAGCCAAGAACCGTCCCCAACTTGCACACCAACTTGCATACAACTGCATATTACGACTAGTGCAAAGAAACCCCCGTAACGGTAAATCTATACCGTTACGGGGGTTTGGCCATTTTCTTTCATAAAGTCATGCAACAATAAAATTCCATTCCGGATCTCATCCGGTTCCAGATGCCCATATCCTATCAACAACTTGTCTAAATGCTTACCTTTGCGGATACTGTGATATTCCACCGGAGTAACACGAATCCCATAGTTTCGACCCCGCTGTGCAAACTCATTATCAAAACGCATACCTGGAAACTCTAGGGCAAGATGTAACCCTGCAGCATCTCCCCACGGGTGCCATGCTTTCCCGAATGTTTCATCCAGCGTCTGTAAAAGGACATGTCGCCTCTGTCCATATACCCTCCGCATCTGCTGTACATGCCTATCTAGTTTTCGAGTATGCAAGTATTCAGCCAAGGCCGCCTGTTCAAAAGGGGGATTCTGGACATCTGCATGAATACGTAGATACCGCCACTGTGAGTGTAGTTGTTGCGGCAACACCACATAACCGATCCTTAACGCTGGGAATAAAACTTTGCTGAATGTCCCAACATAAATCACCCGTTGCGGATCCATCGAATAGAGAGGAGATACCGGGGCCCCGCAATATCTGAATTCACTATCATAATCATCCTCAACAATATACAAGTTATTTTCCCTAGCAAATCGTATCAACGCGGCTCGACGTTTAGCTGGAAGAATGCCTCCCAGAGGAAACTGATGAGAAGGTGTTACATATACTGCACATGCTCCTTTACCATCAAGATACTCGGTCTGAAGTCCTAGTGCATCCACCGGCACTGGACGCATTGAATATCCTTTACCTTGGAGTGCTCGCAGCATACCGATATGGCATGGGTCCTCTATCAGCATCTCCCGTCCCTCAGTAGACAGTAAATCGGCAATCAAATGTAAGGTTTGCGTTGCTCCAGCAGTAATGAAGATATCTTGTGAACTAACTGCAAGCCCCTTGCTTCGAAATAGCCATGCAGCAATTTCTTCACGTAACGACAGAAGCCCTTCCGGTCCGGAATAACCTAGTTGATTTAATGGCATTTTTTCAAATGCTTTAACGAATAGTTGCTGCCATTGATAGCGCGGAAAACATCGCAAATCTGGCTGACCTGTCTTAAAATCAGCCCTGAACGATTGAGCCTGTGGCATTGTTTCTTTCAACTGTTCTAAGGCAGGGGTTTTTTCAAGGCGCAGACCTTCAACAACCCGTGTTGGAGAACCCTGTCGGCTAATTACAAATCCCTCAGCTAATAACATTTCGTAGGACTCAGCAACAGTATTGCGCGATACCGACTGTTGTTTTGCTAATTCACGTGTAGAAGGTAATGCTTCACCTGGTTTTATCCGCCCATCTATTATGTAATCTCTCAGTGTTTGATAAATCTGACGCGACAAGGAAATTTCGCCTTGACGCTCTAATTCTATTCCCCACATACTCCCTCCAACTGGACTATTAATAATCCCCTTCAACTGGTTCTGTTGCTAGACCAGTTTATTTTGTATGATTATAACATCCCTGATTATTCATTACTATAAAATAAACTATTATATGGAGGATGAAAAATGGAACAGTTTAAAGGAATGATTTATTTAATGGGTGCTTTTACTCTGGCAGGAACTTCAGTTATTGCAGCCCGCTTCGTTTCCGGTCATCTGGGGACATTTACCATTACTGCTATCAGCTTGTTGTTTGCAATTCTTGCTTTGCTGCCGCTTTGCAGAAGCAATCTCAGAAAGACGCTTCAACAGATGTCGGCACGCGACTGGGTTACACTACTTCTCCAGGCAACATTTGGTATTTTTCTATTCCGTATGTTTCTTTTACAGGGTTTATTGTACACAAGTTCAGGTGAAGCCGGAGTCCTAACCGGAGCGACACCAGCAGCAACAGCACTTTTTGCAAGGTTTCTGTTAAAGGAACCCTTATATAAAAAAAGCCTTTTCGGTATTTTCAGTACTATTATAGGTATTCTGTTGTTACAGGGAATATTGTTACCTGGAAATGCATTGACTATGAATCATGTAATCGGGAATATATTGGTTCTCTGTGCTGCAGTATGTGAATCTCTGTTCAATATTCTATCCCGGATCAGTAGTCTTAGAATAGTTGCAGCTCGTTCTCTTCCCATAAATCCCATTGTCCAAACGATCCTTGTATCAGGAATTGCTTTGCTTCTTTGCCTAATACCATCACTATTCGAGCATCCGGTTTTATCGCTTATGTCACTTGGTATTAAAGAATGGTTGGCATTGGGGTGGTACGGTTTGTTCGTAACTGCACTGGCTTTCATTTTTTGGTACGCTGGTATAAAACGCTGCACCGCATATACAGCTGCTGCCTTTTCCGGTATGATGCCACTCACTTCGTTGGTCCTGTCTGTTTTGATATTAGGGGAGCGCGTTGCATTGCACCAATGGTCTGGGGGACTCTTGGTTGTCTTTGGTATGCTTCTGATTGGAGGGTGCCAAGTCAATCTACAACAAACAAGGTTACTAAGTATATCAGCATCTAAATGATACGAACTGTATGAGTGCGGAGCAAGTTGTGTCCCAACTTTTCATACCCTCGCCAACAGTGGGTTCACAGAGTTCGAGTCGATTTAATTTACATAAATTGGGCTGGTAATAAGCATTGAATTAAGTCTATAATCAATTAATGATATACTCATTTTTCAGTCGTATATCATTTGTTATTTGGATACCAATCAATCATCTGGTTGCAAGTTAACTCTAGAAAATGAGTTTAGACATCGTACAGGAGAGGATTGTATGGATCATAAACCAAAGAGCCTATTTCAACTCATTGAAGAGGACAAGCTAGTACGAATCATTGAAACCTTCACTAAGGCCACTGACATCACGATTGATATTAATGATGCCCTGGGTTTTCCTGTGGTTCAGCATGATTACTTTTATGGATTTTGCCGTAGCATCCGCTCCAAAGAGGCTGGTCTAAAGCGATGTATTAATTCCAATGCTCAGCTAGGTTTTAATACCGTAGAGCAGGGCAACTCCTGTATGGGCAAATGCCATGCTGGTGTTATGCTAATGTCAGTACCCATCATAGTAGATGATCAGTTCTATGGATCGATTACCTGCGGTCAGATGCTCCTGGAAAAACCACAAACTCAAGAGATTGAAGATATGCTTCACGCTACTTCTGACTTGGGTCTTGATCCCGAACACTTAATCCAATCTTTTCAGGAAATCCAGGTTATAAGCATGGAAAAATGCCAAGCTGCCGGTGGACTTATACAATTTGTGGTGAGTTATATAGTCGAACTGATCTATCGGGCAAAGATGCAAGAAGCGCTAAGCAAAGAGAAATTGAAAGCAGCTGAGGACGCGCGAATTATCGTAGAGCTTGAGCACACGCTACACAAGGCAGAGTTAAAAAACCTACAGGCTCAAATTAAACCCCACTTTTTATTCAACACTCTAAACACGATCATCAGTTTGGTAACTCTCGGTGAAAATACAAAAGGATTGAACACTCTTTTCGCCCTGTCCAATTTACTAAGGCATAATTTAGATCAGCCAGAAGAATTGGTCTCCTTGTGTGAAGAACTACATTATGTAGAAAGCTATCTTCTTATTCAAAAAACCAGATTTGGTAGTCGACTTGAAGTATCTATAGACGTTCCGGAAAACCTCCGAAATTTACAGATTCCTTTTTTAAGTTTGCAACCCTTAGCGGAGAATGCCTGTATCCATGGGTTGGAACCAAAAGAGGGTATAGGCCACCTCTGGATTAAGGCTAGAAAAGTTAACAACCTTGTGGAGATATCAGTGATAGATGATGGAGTCGGCATGCCCCAGGCTTATGCTGCGATCGATTTGAGCAAGGATCAGCAAATCCTTGCAGGGATTGGTCTGCGCAATGTTCATAAACGCTTGCAACTACAATTTGGCAAGGAATTCGGGGTTAAGCTGGTGCCTGAACAAGGGCTTACTACAGTTAGTCTCTTAATACCGAGTCAGTCCCCTATACCGCATTACGGCATCACTGATGAATGAAATCTCTACATCGCGGCGCAATACCATCACTGCGCGTTTGAGTCTTGGTAGCGCTCTAATTCAAACATCCTTGTTCGAGTCTTAGTAGCTCTATCCTCAAACATCCTTGTTCTAGTTATAGCCAGCGCGTGCAACTTAAGCGAGAACATAGGACGCGCCTAGTATCAAATGCTCCATGGATGGTTTAGCAGCATGGAAAAAGGACAAGCTTTTGAGCCTGTCCTTTCCTACGTGTGAAACTTCGGTTGCTAAACCGTTCTTGGGGTCTAATCCGGCTTAAAAACTAGAGGGGACTTCAGTAACGTCACTTAACGGCGTGTACTCCAGATTGAGTGCTTCTGCAACTGCTTTATAGGTGAGTTTACCATGGATTACGTTGACACCGCGGGCCAGCGCCAGGTCGGTTCTGATTGCTTCAGCATAGCCTAGTTTAGCAAGCTTAAGTGCATAGGGCAATGTAGCATTGGTCAAGGCGAAGGTCGAAGTACGGGCTACTGCTCCAGGCATGTTGGCGACACTATAGTGTATAACCCCAAACTTTTCATAGGTTGGTTCTGCATGAGTGGTCACATGATCAATCGTTTCTACACTGCCACCTTGGTCAATAGCAACGTCAACAATCACCGAACCCGGTTTCATAGCTTTCACCATTTCTTCAGTAACCAGCTTAGGGGCTCTCGCACCGGGGATCAGAACTGCTCCTACCAGCAGATCAGCTTGCGCTACAGCCTGCGCAATATTATAACTGTTAGACATTAAAGTTTTGATCTTTGAACTAAAGATATCATCCAGATAGCGGAGACGGGCATTGCTTACATCCAGAATAGTAACCTCTGCTCCCATACCGATGGCCATTTTAGCGGCGTTGATACCAACGATACCGCCACCAACAATCGTAACTTTAGCAGGGGAAACTCCGGGAACTCCGCCTAAGAGGATACCTTTCCCACCATATTGCTTTTCCAGAAACTGAGCACCAATTTGAGTTGCCATTCGCCCGGCCACTTCACTCATAGGAATGAGTAGAGGCAGGCTGCCGTCAGCAGGCTGAACAGTTTCGTAAGCAATACCTACGACATTTTTCTTGAGTAATGCTGCTGTCAAGGCGGGCTCTGGTGCCAGGTGAAGATAGGTAAACAGCAGTTGACCATCTTTGAACAGATCATATTCTGCAGACAGGGGCTCTTTTACTTTAATGATCATATCCGCGCTAGTATAAACATCAGCCGGGGTAGCCAAGACTTCGGCGCCAGCAGCAATGTATTCCTCGTTACTGATTCCACTGCCGACACCAGCATTATTTTCAATGACAACTTGGTGGCCGGCTTTGCAAAATGCCACAACCCCGGCGGGAGTAAGAGCAACGCGGTTTTCATTATTCTTAATTTCTTTAGGTACTCCGATAATCATTTTAATAATCTCCTTTCAATATGGGAAGCCTTTTAGTACCTTTATCATCTCACAATTAAGTTCTTAAACCAGACAAAACCATGTGCAATATTCTTAAGATATTGTCAGATTATTTGAATAACTTATTAAAATTTTTACCTTGAGTATTAATATTTTGTAATGCATAGATATTAAAAGAAAGTATAATTAATATGAACTCCTATCATAAGCAACAGATCTTGAGGGTGGGTGGTAATAGGATGTATAGAGTATTACTGGTTGATGATGAGGAATTAGAACGCAAAATTATCTGCTTTATCCTACAAAACTCCAGCCTGCCTATCACAATAGTTGGAGAAGCTACGAGTGGGCGAGAAGCTTTAGAAAAGGTTCATCTCACACGCCCTGATTTGATAATCATGGATATCAAAATGCCCGGAATTGACGGAATTGAGGCAACCAGACAAATTAAGGCACTTAACCCTGCCACAGAAGTCATTATTTTAACAGCCTATGGTAAATTTTCTTATTCTCAGCAGGCTATAAAAGCTCAAGCCACAGATTACTTACTCAAACCAATTCAACCACAACAACTGATCGAGGCTGTAAAACAGGCAATGGATAGATTTTCCCTTAGAAAGTTTCAACCTGGTCCTACTCTGGATTTGACAGGACTTGAGGAACAAGTAAGAGCAGGAAATCTTAAGGAGGGTAAACGTCAATTAGCGCTTATTCTTGAGCAGCTCGCTGCTTCAAACCAGATTCCACAAACAGTTCTTGTAAATTCTTTTGCTGTACGACTCATGATCATTGTCATACAAGTTACCCTTTCTGCAGGTGCTGATCCCTCCGAAGTTACTCCAATTGAACATGAGCTTGCCCAAGATTTATCCCATGTATCCTCCCTCGATGATATAAAATATTGGGGGGAGATAATGCTGGAAAAATGTATTGGTTTATTAGGTTCAAATCAGCCGTTTAATCAATCCCAAGTCTTAGTAAGTAAGGCCAAAGACTATATCGAATCTAACTATGCCCATAATATTTCGCTTAATATAGTGGCAACTCATGTCCACCTCAGTCCCGCTTATCTCAGCCGGATCTTTAATAAACATACAGGTATTGGTTTAACAGATTATCTGGCCCAAGTACGGCTCAAGAATGCCAAGCAACAATTGCGTAGGTCAACTGCCACAATCGACCAAATAGCCGCTGCTACCGGGTTTAATTCCAGCAGCTATTTTTCAGCTATTTTCAAAAAGCACGAGGGTATTACCCCCTCTGAGTATCGAGCAAATCATACCTTTTAACCAGGATCAGAGGTCATTATAGTTGCCAAAAGGGATGCAGAAATTGAGTCAATTCGACTGCATAATTTAGAGGTATTGAGCGTTTTAGCGCGAAATGTTACGTAATAGTTTATTTTTTCCTGTCAGGCCAATCCTATTAAAGATTAAACAACAAATTGAGGAGACTACTATGTCTAAGAGAAATATTGAGAATTTTCTTGATCCTAAATACTTAGAGGAAATCCTAGCTAGCTTTTCTAAGGCTACTGGGTTACACATTGAAGCAGTAAATAGGAAAGGGGAAACCCTCGCAATATTGGGTAATAAAAGCAGAAACCATTTTTGTCAGTTTATCCGCAGTCATAGTAAAGGGGAAAAGAAGTGTCTAGATTCTTATAAAGAAGCGACTTTAGAGGCAGCAAAATGGAATGAACCCTATTTCTTCCGTTGCCACGCCGGGCTCATCATCTGGGCTGTTCCAATTATCGTTGATAATGTATTTTTAGGGAGTATTATTTGTGGACAAGTCTTATTATGGAAACCCGATGAATTTTTTCTTCAACAGTTAAAGAAATCAAATCCTAAAAATATTGACTTTGATACTTTACTACAAAGAGTCAAAGACCTTCCCATTTCCTCTCCTGAGCAGTCTCAAGCTGCGGCTGATATGCTCTTTGTTGTCGTAAATCATCTGGTAAACAGAAACATTCACACGATGGAGGCGGAAAATGCCTATCACTTAGAACGCCTGCAAATAAAAGCTGATCTAGAAAACAGGAAGAAGAAGAACATTTCAGGCTTTACTGACTATGGAACCTATTTAAAGAATGAGAGGCGTTTTCTAAGTTATATACGGCTTGGTGATAAAACCAAGGCCCAAAGCACTTTGAAGAATTTATTAACCGACCTCTTAACAAAGACCGCGGGTGAAAAAGCGACTATCAAAATACGGATTCTTGAATTGGCTTCCCTATCATCAAGAGCAGCCGTCGAAGGGGGAGCTGATGCAGAACAAGTCATGGTGAAACTTCAGGATTTTAATAATGAAGTTGAAAGCATAGAACGCATAGAAGAATTTTTTTTCAAAGTCCATAAAGTCATAGCAGAATTCCTCGATGGAATTTTCAAACTTGCAGACAAGAAACATCTCAGTCTAGTTAATAACGCCCGAAATTTCATCATGGAAAATTACCATAAACCGCTAACCCTTAAAGCAACCGCCGATTATCTGTTTATTAGCCCGTCCCACCTATCTCGTTTATTCCGCTTAGAATTAGATTGTACCTTTAACGATTATCTAACTCGAGTCCGTGTTGAAAAAGCAGTAGAGCTGATGAAGAAACCGGAGTTCAGCGTTGAACAAGTTTCTAAGGCCATAGGCTTTAAAAGCCAAAGTTATTTCGCTGAAGTATTCCGAAAATATATTGGGGTAACTCCTTTGATTTATAAAAATAGCTTATTTTAGGAGCGATTTAAATTGATTTTTGACGATATTATTGACTCCATTGCAGAAGGTGAATCTGAAGATACCCTCGAATTAACCAAACAAGCATTGGCACAAGGCTATTCAGCTACTTCCATTCTTGAAAAAGGACTAATTACGGGTATAAACATCATCGCTGAAAAATACCGCACAGAAAAAGTGAACGTTCCGGAGGTCCTGATGGCCACCAATGCGATGCATGCCGGGCTATCTGTGATTGAACCAATCCTGACTGCACCTACCAAAAAGGGGCTCGGCAAGATAATCTTGGGTACTGTGGCAGGCGATTTACATGATATTGGCCTGGGCATTGTTAAAACCATGGCTATGACGACGGGTGCTAAAGTGATAGATCTGGGGGTTAATGTTTCTCCTAAGAAATTTGCCAGTGCCGTTCGCAAGGAAAAACCTAATATTTTAATGATCTCTGCCTTATTAACTACAACCATGCCTGTTATGAAAGATGTGATCGTTGAACTGGAAGCTCAAGGATTACGTAGTGGGCTTAAAGTAATTGTAGGGGGAGCACCGATCACAGATGCTTTTGCCAAGGAAATAGGAGCGGATTATACCTTTGAAGATGCTTTTGAGTTTCGCAATTTTCTAAAAGCAAATTTAAGCAAAATCTTAGCTTCCAAACATGTCGACCTATAAATCAAAAAGAACTACTCTCATATTGGGAGTAGTTCTTTGCTTCTCAACGACTTGATTTGGGGTGATCGTTATTTTTCTCGCTGTCCTCCTTTTAACATTTTCAAAGTAATGACTTGCCCAGCGTCAACATAGATAGACTCTGGTGCCTTGATTCCTTTCATTACTGAGGTGAGAAGGCTAATGTCACCCTCGATTTCTCCGACTTCCCAGTCAAAAAAATCGGCGATTTCTCGAACCTTCTGCCGGTATCCTTCAAGATCTTTGATTCCTGGTGTAATAATAAAGATTGCTTTCTTATAACTTCCATACAAGGTATTAATCAATTTACGTGCTTTCTTTTCTCCATATCTTGCTTCATATTCGAAGTATTCTGCCAAGGGAGTGCGGCCATAATCCAACCATCCCTGACTGAAATAATAAGTAAGGGAATTCTCCTTGAATAACTCCATATGTCTTGTCGTCGACCCTAACATTAAGCCAATACAATCGTGGGTCGCCGGAAATAAAAGTGGTACGCGAGGGGATAGCAAGCCAAGCATTGAATTAGAACATCGTCCGTAAGTCAAGATGATCAAATCATAGTCCTGGCTCTCATTAATTATCTCTTGTAGTTTAGTGTGTAACTTATCCGGTCGAGCGTGAAAGCTGTAATCTAGGAATTCACAATCCATCCCTTGGTTCAGTCCTTGGGCATGAATTTCATTCATAGTTGATTGACAACCAATCAGTTTAATCGCTTTATCCATTAGATTTTCCTTCCTCGCACTAGATGAATCTGAGTGTGGGAAAAACACCCAGGCCTCCACAACCTAGGTGTTCTTCAATTTCGTCATTAGGACGTTCTGACTTTTATGAAGTTATGGCTTAGCGTTACTTTCCTCCCAAAAGCTTCTCCTGCCCAAGTGCTTTGAAAATACTATAGCACATTGCTAGCATGATCAACATGAAGGGGAAGGCCGCTACAATAGAAACCGTTTGTAAGACCGCTAAAGCTGCAGTGCCACCGCCGACTAGGATCAGGATGATGGTGAAAGCACCCTGCATGATACCCCAGAAGCTACGCAATTTCTTGTCAGGGTCCATGTTGCCATTGGAAGTCAGCATGGCCAGGACATAAGTTGCGGAATTGGCAGCACCTACGAAAGAAGCAACGATGAGAAGAATTGCCAAGGGAGCTGTGATCGAATACAAAGGTAACTGTTGCAGTGTCGCGAAAAAGGCGGTAGTATAATCTGCATTAACAGCGGCCTGAATGGCCCCATTGGAGAGTTTATCCAAGTTGAAAGCGGCACCGCCGTAAATCGAGAGCCAAACCATAGAGAATCCTGAAGGTAGCAATGTTACTGCCAACACGAATTGGCGGATGGTACGACCCTTGGAGACACGGGCCACGAATTGTCCGACGAACGGAGCCCAAGCAATCCACCATGCCCAATAGAACACGGTCCAGCCATTCACCCAATCAATATTGCCCATCCACAGAGTCTGTCCGACAAAGTTTTGCAGGTAGGCTCCCAGAGTATCAGTGAAGTTGTTCAGGATTAACACTGTACCCCCGAACAAGAAGATAAATACCATGAAACCGATTGAAAGCCATACCTTAATATCGGCAGCAATCTGCATTGCCTTATGCAGACCGGAGATCGTGGCCAGAGTAAAGAGTAGAGTCATCGCCGCGATAACTATAGAAACTGTCACGGGCGTCGCCGGAATTCCCCAGATATAGTTCAGCCCTGTGGCTATCTGGTTGGAGCCGAGACCTAAACTGGTGGCCACGCCGAACACTGTGGCAAACACTGATAAGATGTCAATAGCTTTTCCGATAGGTCCGTAAATCCGGTCGCCAATCAGCGGATAGAAGGCTGAGCTGACTAGGAACGGCAAACCCTTACGGAATTGGAAGTAAGCTAGAGCCAAACCACAAATGGCGAAAATAACCCAAGGGTGGATGCCCCAGTGGAAAAACACGATACGCATAGCTGTACGCATAGCTTCAGGAGTAGCAGCTTCGCCCATCGGGGGGGACAGGTAATGCATCATTGGCTCGGCAACTGACCAGAACACCAGGCCGATACCCATACCTCCTCCAAACAACATCGAAAACCACTGGAAGTTGCTGAACTCAGGCTTGTCGTCGTCTTTTCCCAGCTTGATCAGACCAAAACGACTAAACGCAATCCCGTAAATGAAAACCGTGAAAAAGGCTACGGATAACAGGTATAGCCAGCCAAAATCAGTGGTCAAAAATGCGAAGGTCGCGCTAGCAACTTTACCCATTTCTTTGGGAAGGAACATGCCGAATAATACGAACAATACGATAATGACAGAAGAAATATACATAACCGAACGATTTGTGGTTGTCCCCTTACTATTTGTCATAAATAGCATTACTCCCCTTCCTATATTCAATACTTCTTCGAAATAATTGGGTCGTATTCTAATTCTGGTACGTGGAGAGTCACCAGTCTATAGAATCACTTGGGATACCTCTATCACAGTCAATAACGTATAAATACCAAGTAATACATTCTGACTATTAGAAAAGAATCCTAGGGACTTAAATGGATGTGATGTGCATTATTAAGGTCCCTAGGATTCAACTACATTAAGCAATCTTCCTCTATTGAATTAATGGTGATTCATTATTTAGCCAGCATACGATCGGCAAGTGCGACTGCCTCGTCTGCAGATTCTGCCCATCCATCGGCTCCGATTTCATTGGCATAGGCTTGGCTGGTAGGACCGCCGCCAATGAATACTTTGAACTGATCCCTAAGATTATGCTCTTTCAAATAATCAACAATCTGCTTTTGTGCACTCATCGTCGTTGTCAAGAGGGCACTTGCACCAATAATGTCCGCATCAACCTCTTGGGCCTTTAAGACAAAATCTTCGGCTTTAATATCAGTCCCGATATCATAAACTTTATAGCCTGCTGCCGTAAACATTGCTCCCGTAATATTCTTACCAATGTCATGAATATCACCTTCTACGGTTCCCAAGACTAGCTTACCTTTTGCCTCACCTTGACTCATACCCAATTTAGCAATCTCGGGTTCAAGCAGACCTAACCCTACTTTCATGGCCTCAGCGGACATCATTACATCCGGCAAAAAGACTTCTCCAGCTTTCCATAATTCTCCTACAACTTCAATTCCCTTGATCAAGCCTTGTTGTACAGCGTCAACTGGGTTAATTGATTCATCAATGACTTTTTGGGAAAGTTCGCCTACGATATCCTCATCCCCATCAATAATTGCTTGCTTTAATTCTAAAAAGATTTCATTCATTGCTTTATTTCCTCCCCATTTTTGATTCTTTTGAAAGTTATTGAGCGTTATTGAGCCTAGACGCTCTAAGATCGTTGAGCGATAAAATCTAATAATTTTTTATCAATGGCTTCGTCAAGTGCGGGTGGCACGTAATTAGCTAACACCTCTTGCCATTGTTTATGGGCCCTTTGGTTTGTATCCAGTTTTTCCTTGGACCAAGCATCAAAAGCTGAGCGATCACTTAATTGAGGGGAACGGAACTCTTTTTTATGATTCTTCCGTGTATGTTTTTGAGTAAGGAAGTGCCCGCCCGGTCCTACTTTAGCAATCGCATCGAAGGCTAAACCGTCCTCATCAAAGTTGAACCCCTTCATATAGTGCAAGAGCATCCCGGCCATTTCATCGTCCATCATAAACTTTTCATAAGAAATAGCCATATAATATTGTAAAATTCCAGCCGTATGAAGAACAAAGTTGATACCCGTTACGCTAGCTGCCATCAAGGTCATCATTGATTCATACCCCGCTTGGGCATCGACAATCTTGGCATCATTCAAAGCGCCGCCGGATCGACTGGGAACACCGTAGAAACGGGCAATTTGAGCACTGGCCGAAATGAACAAAGCAGTTTCTGGACTGCCAATCGAGAGGCTACCGCTACGCATATCACTGAGAGCCGAGGTTGAGCCGTACACGACCGGTGTTCCAGGATTAATACTTTGGGCTAGGGCTATGCCAGCTAAAACTTCAGCGTTTTGCAGGGCTAAAGTACCGACTAAGGCTGCCGGTCCAGTAGACCCAGCCATGACCAAAGAAGCGATAACAACAGCTTGTCCGGCTCTAGCGTAGGCCATCATAGCTCCCAACATTCTCTCGTCATATTTTAAGGGTGTTAACGAGTTGATTAGGGAAATAAGCACGGGTCTTTCCTTGATAACGTCTTTGCCACCAAAAAGCAGGGCAGCCATTTCGATGGAGTCCTCTGCGCGTTCCTGTCCTTCTGCACTGCCCATAAAACACTTATCCGAGTTTTTAATAGAACTATAAATCATTTTCATATGCCGAATTTCATCCGGGATATCTTGAGGCTCAGCTACCGTCCCACCTGTCATATGCAAATTTTTGCTGGCTCCGGCTAATTTAACAATATTATCGAAGTCCTGTATCGTGCTTTTACGACGAGTTCCGTCAGCTAATTGAACAAAGGGAGCCCCATAACCAGGCATATAGATTATATTTTCTCCGCCGCAAACCAGATTGTGTTCCGGATTCCGGGCATGCAGGGTAAATTCAGACGGTGCCAGCTTAACTTTGCCCTCAATAAATTCTCTCGTAAAATGCACTCGGTTTCCCTCTACCTTGAGTCCTTCCGCCCTGAAGACTTCTAAAGCTGGTGGATATTCAAAATCCATGCCGATTTCTTCAAGGATCTTGATGGATTCATTATGAATAATCTCTACCTGTTCCTGGGTCAAAACGTCATACTTAGGTAACATCAAATTACACCCCTTTAAAATTTATCTACGTTCCACTTTCTATAAGTGGGAGCTCAACGCTCGTAGGCTCATGTTTAGCATTAGCTGAACGGGTTCTAAAAAATCTTTAATAATGGATGCTCAGGTGATCCGAATTTTACACCCGTCAGCTTGTTATTATAAGCCATCATGGCATCCGTGGTAGCAACTGCCCTATATACCCAAGGAGCATTTACCATTGGACCATAGAGAATGAAGCTGGCACCTTGAGTTACTGGATACGTAAAGACGGCAGCCCCGGCCACTTCGAAAAATGGAGTTCCTTTGGAACGCATCTTCTTCCACAAATATACTGCGTTAGAAGGAGCACATCCGCCAGGATAACCAAATTCCTGATTGACTACATTGATAGCCTCACTCGTCCAGCTTGCGCTCGGTACATCCAAGACACCTGGATCAACCAAAAACTGCTCGATTCCTGCTCTCTTAGCAGCGTCAATTAAACCTTCCTTCTCTCCATCTCCTGTCAGAAGCTTAATTCTAGCTTTAGGTTTTAACGCTTTATTACTAAACGCTAAAATAACGGCGGTTTTAATCCCGCTTTCTTTGATAGCGGCTAACTCTTCCTCAGAATAATGCTCGTCAATCGAGTTATAGATAAGTCTTTTGCGCACTTCTGGATCGTTGCCAAGTTCTTTCAAAGCACCCATCCGTACGGCAGGACTGATACTGTCCAACAAAAAAGGAGCTTTAGAGTTTTTCATAACAAATTCAACATAACGGGTTAAAGCTTCTACCGATTCACCTAAAACATCGAGAATAAATGGATTACCCGTTTCAGCGCTAAGCTCGGCTTCTTGATCTAAGAGAGCTTTGGCAGCATCTTCATTGAAAATTCCCTTCATGCCATCCTGGACAATTTTGTGACCCCGATAAAAGATGCTACCGATCAGCACAGTTGGATATTGTCCTGGCTGTCCGCCTACTTTTACTCCGTTAATATCATAGACATGTTGTTCTGAAGTATAATTTAACATTATAAATTCCCCCATATTTTTATTGATTGAAACTTTCATCGTCGTCAAATGCAGCTTTCATATTTCAATCTAAAATTCCCTTTAACTAAATGTTTGATTCCCCAGAGAATACGAACTTTACATCATATATTAATGCGTTCCATGCATCTTGGAAGTTCACCCCCTATATATTGGTGACATGCGACAATTTCTTTGTTTGATCTTCCCTGTATCCATCATAACACCATAGCTCTCACGCATTATCACTACAGTTATGCTCGTTTTGCTACATTTGAAGCTGAAAATGAAAATTCGGATTATTCCTTTATTTGATATAATTTTCACATTTATATGTAAAAAAGACCCCATACTACATTAGTATGGGATCTTAAGAGAATTTGGACACTTTATGTGAATTCTCCCCTAAAAGCTTTTATAATCGACACAGTCATCGCAAACATGACAAACATAAACGGGAATGCTGCAGTGATGGAGGCCGTCTGCAGCGCACTCAGTCCCCCAGCTATCATTAAGGCAATAGCAACGGCACCCTCAATCAAACCCCAGGTAATCTTCAACCCAGCATTAGGGTTTAATTCCCCACCTGAAGTGAACATAGCTAAAACAAAGGTTGCAGAGTCCGCAGAAGTTATAAAAAAGATTGCTATGATTATAGTTGTCAGGACTGTTAGGACACCCGTAAGCGGGTAGTGCTGGAACATGGCAAAAATGGCTGTACTCATATCTTTAGTTACTTGAGTTGCAATTCCACCATGTTGTACAACATCAATGTACAGCGCGCTGTTACCTATGACTCCCAACCACATAAAACTCATCAACGCGGGCGCAATGACCACCCCTAAGATAAACTCTCTTACTGTCCGACCCTTTGAAATTCGGGCAATGAACGCGCCAACAAAAGGGCCCCAGGCAACCCACCATGCCCAGTAGAAAATGGTCCAACCTCCTACCCAACCAGGATTAGTTTCAAATGTATCTGCCCAAAAACTCATTTGAATGATATTTTGAACGTAAGACCCAAAAGTTTCGGTAAAGCCATTAAGAACAAACCGAGTCGGCCCAATGATTAACATAAAGGCCAGAATTATAAAAAGGAGCAGCATATTAGCGTTGCTTAGAAACTTAATGCCTCGTTCAATTCCAGTTACTGCAGATATTATAAATAATGCCGTAATGACTACGATGATAACGACAGAGGGCATGATTCCTGTAGGAAGGCCATAGGCATAATTTAATCCGGTGGCGATCTGCGTAGCCCCTAATCCCAGAGATGTAGCAACCCCAAATATCGTTGCAAATACAGCCAGGATGTCAACTAACTTTCCAATCCACCCCTTGATTCCTTTTTCCCCAATTATCGGGTAAAGAGAGGAACTAACTAAAGCAGGTAACCCTTTACGGAACTGAAAATACGCCATAGACAGCCCTACGATGCCAAACACACTCCAGGGATGAAAACCCCAGTGGAAAAAGGTATAGCGCATTGCGGTTTGGGCTGATTCTATTGTAGAAGGTTGCCCGAAGGGAGGTTTAGTATAGTGCGTCATCGGTTCAGCTACTCCCCAGAATAGCAATCCAATTCCCATACCAGCCGCAAAGAGCATGGCAAACCAACTCCAAGTACTGTATTCGGGCTTCTCACCGTCTTTGCCTAGGGTAATATTGCCGTATTTGCTTAAGGCAATAAACAAAGCAAAAAACAGAAAGAAAGTCACACCGATTAAGTAACTCCAGCCGAAATTGTTCGTAATGAATTTCTGCACTGCGTTAAACATGTCACCGGCTTCTTTAGGCATAAGCAGTGTAAAGATAACAAACAGCACCATAATTGCTGCGGAAATTGAGAAAATGGGACGATCTATCTTGCCAAATAAACTCTCTTTTTCACTCATTCTTCGTCCCCCTATAATTATTTCTTTCATCTTAACATGTTTATGTTATCCTAAATTGCCACTATAATGATTATTTTGCTACATTTAGACCATTTTTGAATATTCTAACTACTCTATGTGAAAATAACTTAATATTCACTATTTTATCCATCGTTGAGACTCTCCCCAACCGAAGACTCGATGTTCAACTTAAGTTGACCGAGTTCATCCTCATTGTGCCGCGCACCGATAGAGGTCTAATATATGCGAAGAACCAAGGCTAAGCCTCGGTTCTGTATTGTTTACCTGGTCCTTACTTATTCCTGCGGTACTGATACCGTCATAACTGCCACAGTCTTATCGCTACTATCCTTAAAGGGAATATAGACCTTCAGATATCCGCCGCTTAGAGTACTAGTAGTCGTTCCACTTTTCATAACCTCTCCAACCGTTGCTGGGGTGGCATAACCTTTTAGAACCCTTGCAGTGCCTTGTAAAACACTAGAAGAGATTCTTTCTTCACCCACGAAAATAGATACCCCCATAGTATCCGGGAACAAGGCTGCAACGTCATCCACTATTTTATGATTACCATTTTCAGTGTAGGAACCTTTACTTAAAGTGGTTCCGGTTACTTTCCAGTCCCCGGGATAGTTTTTACTAAGCAGGTCATTTATTTTGGTTTCCACATCAACCCGGCTCACTTTGCCCCCAGGTTGAACTGGGGTTTCAGCAGGATGCCCTTCCGGTGTTAGTGTCGCATTGTTGGGTTGGGGTGCGGGTGCTGGAGTTACAGGTTTTTTTGCACAACCAACAAAAGAAACCATTAATATCAGGATAGTTACAACCAGTAAAAGTTTCTTAACCATTGTTCCTCCTTATTTGTTGTAAATGAGCGGTTTAGAAAAATCAGACTGTATGCCACTCTGTGTTAATATTTATTTACCATTTTTCAGAAAGCCATTCATCCAATCGCGAGACTCCCTCGATATTCGAGCTTAGTTGAACGAGTTCACTCTTATGCTATTTGACCCTAGTATAAAAAGGCGTCTTTAAAGTTTTTTGATCCCCTAGAAGCTGCCCTTAAGAAAATTGCTTGGGTATCTTATCTCCCGGCCTGTAGAAAACCTTTATCGCGCTCCACGAGAACCCTCTCCGCCGCCTCCATAATATCGGCCAAAACAGCCCCTCCAGTGGCTAACCCACCCGCTCCCGGGCCGCTCCAGAAAAGCTCGCCAGCTAAAAGTGTCCGCAAAGAGAGGGCATTTTGCACCCCAGAGACTCGACTTAACAAATCGGTATCCGGTAACCATTCAACTCCAACTCTGATTTCTTGCTTTTGTGGTTTAGCACGGGCGATCAATTTGGGAATGCGTCCTTGTCCCTTCTCCAAAGCAATTTGCACTTTATCCAACTGTTCGATTCCAGCCATCGTCACATCTTTAAGCTGAATATCCAAATCGAAACACTCTCGACAGAGAATTACTAATTTACAGGCGGCATCTAAGCCACTAACATCCATTGAAGGATCAGCTTCGGCATACCCTGCTTTCTGAGCAAGACGGAGTGCAGTGGAATAATCTTCGCCTAAATCATGCATCCTGGTTAAAATAAAGTTCGTTGTGCCATTAAAAATCCCTTGGACTTCTTCCACTCGATCTCCACAAAGCCCCCGTTGAATTGTGCGTAAGATTGGGATTCCGCCTAAAACACTTCCTTCATAGAGCAGGCCAGTCCCATTTCGGCGGGCAAGAGCCTTGAGTTCTGGGCCGTGTAAAGCAAGCAACAACTTATTGGCAGTTACAACCTGTTTTCTTTGCTCCAAGGCTTGCTTAATATAGGCATAAGCTGGTTGTTCTCCGCCCATTACTTCTACCACGATATCAATTTCCGGATCCTCCAAAATATCTCGGGCATTCGTTGTAAATTCAGGTAAACCAACGACTCTTTTCTTTTTAGGATCTTGAACCAAGGCCCTTTGAATTTTTAGTGGAGCGCCAAGTCGACGGCAAATATTATTAATCTGCAAATTAATTCCTTGGACAAGACCCTGACCTACTATTCCAAACCCCAGTAACCCCACTCGTACATCCTCTTTATCATTTCTCAACATTCTATCCCCTTTTCTTCTGAGTGTTGTCTGAGGATAATAAAAAACTCTTCTTTTCAAAGAAGAGTTTGCAGATAGCCTTCAGCTCAACTCATCTTTCAGGAAAATCCTGCAGGAATTAGCACCACTGCCTCAAAGGCCGGTTGCTGGGTTTCATCGGGCCAGTCCCTCCACCACTCTTAATGAGAACTTTATATTTAATTATCTTCATATGATATAACATTAAAAGAACATCTGTCAATAAATTTAGATTTAATCAACTGCAAACTGACTGCAATCAACTATTTAGAACTTTGATTCCGTCCTCTTTTTCCAGAAGATTCCTACCTGAAAAATGTATGTTCTAATTTTGTCTAACCATACTAAATCCATGAGAACACTTAAGCGCTTCTTAATTTACGGAATCATTGGTCTTGTCCTTGAGGTCATATATACGGGTTTGGCCTCCCTCTTCAGAGGGGATTTAAGCATGCAAGGGTTTACCTTTTTAGTGATGATGCCCATTTATGGGCTGGCAGTCTTTCTCGAACCCGTGCATACCCACATACGGCCTTTACCTTGGTGGAGCCGCGGGCTAATATATTTAGCCACGATCTGGGTGATAGAATATTCTAGTGGGGTTATTTTGGCAGGAGTCTTAGGTGATTGTCCCTGGCACTATAGTGACATATTAAACGTCAATGGATACATTACCCTTCGTATGGCCCCCGAATGGTTCCTTGCTGGATTGGGATTTGAAGTCCTTCATGATTATTTAGACAAGTTGCCTTTCGAAATCTAAGGGGGCTGCTCTGACTTCGCTTTGAAGTCCATAAAAGAGAGGATTGTAGCATTCCACAATCCTCTCTCGTTTCTGAAATTTCGTGCGAAATATTCTTTGCAGGATTTTGCCTATTGTCCTAGACCCTTCCTCCCAGAAACTTTCCTTTTCTCTAAGTAGTTTCAACGGTTAAAGTGAGAATTCCTTTAATGAATAGTATTTTTTTACAATTCTATTCTGCCAACTCAGCAAATTTTTCATCAACGCCAAGACCATTTTTATGGCCCGTATCTCTATGGCAATTGTTGCACCCTACACCGTTTTTAATAAGCTTGGCATGGTTTTTAGGCATAAGCGGTGCATTTGTTTCAGATTTAAAATTACCTGTATGACAGTTGATGCAATTAGTATCATAATAAACCGCCCTAAAGGTAAAGTAGTCACCTTTAATATGCAGACTTAAATCTTTTATACCACGAACCGTTGTATCTAGTCTATGGAACGGTCCTCTGGTCTTATGACAGTGCATGCAATCGATATTCTTATGAGGTGATTCTTGCCAAGATGCATGGTATGGCTCAACTTCGTGGCATTTCTTACACGATGAAGGATCCATATACCAAGCATAGGTAAACCTAAAAGCGATATATACTACTAAGAAAAACCTCGGCTGCGCCTCGGTCCTTTTATTCATCTA
>LADV01000150.1 GCA_000961805.1 Peptococcaceae bacterium BRH_c23
AAATGCAACCATCCCCGTATCTACTCTCAACCCGACTGCAACTCGGGATGGGATAGCTCCCGTGAGAAGTTTTTCAACGGTTATCATCTCTACATGATTTCTGCTTCAGACTCTCACAATGATTTGCCATTGTATCCAAGACTGCAGCCTGCTTCCAGACACGACTCTGTCAGTCTGATCGTCAGTGCGGTTGAATTTAAGCAACGTTTTACCTTGGGCACGGTGGAAAAAATGCTGTTGGATTCCGCTCATGATGCCGAGGCTATTTATCACCTGATGGAGCACCAGAACGTTGAGCCGTATATTGATGTTCTAAAGCAAAGTATGGTCGTACCTACCACACCCACTCTAAGGATAACTTACGACTGTTTACCAAGACTCCTCGCGACTCGGAAAAGTGGAAGGTCATTTATAAACGCCGAACATCTATAGAACGCTCCAATAAACGAGAGAAGATCGACTACAAGCTGGAATCCGGACGACATCGCTCCACGAAAATGTGGTACGTTCGCGTTTATGCCATTATGATCTGTCAGCACATGGATGCTTGGTTTTCTCATCAGAAGGAAAGCTTTAAGGATCTTAAAACATTGATTTTTCCCCAGACTGCTTAACGTTTTTTAGTTTTTAAAAAGGGCGACTGTGACGTTTGTTTGCTATGCTCATTATTAAGAATCCATTTCCGTCTTAAGAATTACCCTCGTTAATCGCGAATTTCCAGCTCATTTAATAATGTCTATCCATATATCCGCCGTTCCCACCCCCTGAATTCCGAGAGGCTATGGTTTTGAGTTAACATCTAATAAGGCTTTAGTAGACATCACCATACCCGGGGTACAAAAACCGCATTGGATTGCCCCTTCTTCGACAAAAGCCTTTTGGATGGGGTGGAGCACACCGTCTTGTTCCAAACCCTCTATGGTTGTTACTTCATGCCCCTCTGCCTTGACTGCCAAGAATAAGCAAGAGTTGATGGGCTGACCATCGACTAGGACAGTGCAAACCCCACAATCCCCCTCATCACATCCCTTTTTTGTACCCGTTAAATTCAAATCCTCCCTTAGAACATCCAATAGAGTCCGGCAGTCATCGGTGAAGATTTGATGTTGATGCCCATTTACAGTAAGCGTTATTTGTCTAAGCATTGACTCCCTTCTCCCCTCTTAAGATTAGCTCCCGAATATTCCGCTGCACGAGAACTTTTACCATAGCTCGACGATAATCGGCTGTGGCTCGCAGATCGTCTATTGGGAAACATTGGGATGCTGCAATTCTTGCACTCTCATTGATCAAGGACTCTGTCCAAGGCTGACCCTCCAAAAGGGCACTTGCTTGAATTTCTAAGATTGGGGTTGGTCCCACAGCCCCCAGACCCAGAGCAACATCCCGCCAGTAACCCCCCTGCGGTGTTGCTACCAAAGACACTCCGCATATGGCAATTTCCAGTGCCTTGCGCCGTCCAATTTTACAATACGTGCTTAGTGTTCCTTCTTCTTGTTCTGGAACGATCAGTTCCTCAATCACCTCTCCACGTTCCAGAACCGTTAGCCCAGGTCCCTTGAAAAAGCTATTCAATCCTATGCTGCGCCTTCCGTTAGGTCCGAACAATATTACCTCTGATCGCAAAGCTAAAAGAGCTGAAGCTGTATCCGCTGCCGGAGACGCATTAGCCTAGATGCACCTCCAGTAGAAAGTTATTTATTGGAGGAGGAATTAGGACCAGGGCCTTATGGTGCCAAATCAATAGGGGAACAAGGTATAGCGTCCACAGCTCCGGCAATTGCCAATGCTATTTATGATGCAATTGGGGTTCGAATACTTGATCTACCTATTACTCCGGAAAAAATTCTCCAAGCCTTAGCTGTCAAGAGAGCAGAAGGTGATCGGCATGAGGTTTAAGTTATTGGAACCAATCTGTTTGACTGAGGCCAGAGAAATTCTTATGGAGCAAGAGAATGTGGCAATTATGGCAGGGGGAACAGACCTGTTAGTTAAAATTAAAGCAGGGCTAATCAAACCTTCTATTGTGCCCGTTTCCATGTCAACCTCCACTTTTGCAACTTGGGCCGAGAAACAGGTATCCATACTTTTTTCAGCTACAAAACTTCCCTGACCAACGATAACATTTTTGGCTCTTCCTGCTTTGTCCAGGACTTCTTGGAGGGATAATCCCTCTTTGCCAGGCGCAATGAACAAACCATCCCTGTAAACTATCTTATCTACCGCAGACTCTAACTAAGCTGCTGCCAACTGCTTGGCTTGGCTAAGAGCATCTTGAGTCGCCTGACGCACCGCATGACCTGTGACATGGGTTACCCTGCTGGAACCGCTACCGTTGTCATAAGGGACCAAGGCGGTACTTCCCCCGGCAATGCCAACTTTGGCTAGTGGAATTTCTAGTTCACAAGCCACAATTTGTCTCAAAACTGTTGAACTTCCAGTACCTGGGTCGGTAAAACCACTTACTACTGTGGCACTACCATCCGCATGTAACATTACGGTTGCAGCAGACCCTCCTAACCCTGAAGAGCGTTCCGTAAGAGCAATTCCGTAACCTACATTGGCTGTTTTCTGACGGTTGTCCCAGTTTGCTTTTTTCACAGCCAGTTCTAAGACCTGCAAAGCATTGATTCCCTCCCATTTAAGGTCACTGGGAGAGATATCTCCCGGATGAAGAACATTTCGTCTGCGAAACTCTACAGGATCCAAGCCGAAAGCATGGGCAAGCATATCAGTATGGGATTCGACCGCGAAATAAACTTGTGGATCCCCTGGTGCCCTGCAATGCCCTGCTGGTACAGTATTTGTATAGACGGCATAACCATCAATCCTGGTATGAGGAATTCGGTACGCTCCTAATGCTCGGCGTATACCGCCGACAATAGGGTGACTATTGGCTCCGGCATAGGCCCCCGCGTCAAAAATTACTTTAGCATGACGCGCTACTATAGTCCCGTCCTTTAACATCCCGCTCTTCACTGTTATCATAGTGGCATGTCTTGGGTTGGCTGCAAACAGCTCTTCCTCCATTGTCATGGTCAGACGTACCGGTTTCCGAGTGGCTATGGCAAGATAGTAGCAGATGGGTTCATCCATGATGGTCCCTTTTCCACCAAAATCTCCCCCAATATTCCCGTAAATAACCTCAATCTTAAAAACGGGTAAAGAAAAGAGTTTTGCCAGCTTACCTCTTAATTCAAAGGGAGCTTTATTATTACTCCAAACCTTAACTTCTTTATCACTACCAACTTCTACCATGCAAACATGAGGTTCTAGATAGCCTGAGTGTACAACTTGTGTACGGAAGGTATGTTCATAGATTAATTCCGCTTGGGCAAAACCAGCCTCTAAATCACCGATACCAAAAGTAACATAATCAACAACATTGGGAATGAACATAACTCTATCATCCTTACGATAAGTATTAAGTTCAGGATGTAAAATTGTTGCTCCCTGTTTCATTGCCTCCAATGGATCGGTAGAACCTGACAGTTCTTCATAGTCAACTTGAATTAGTCCGAGAGCTTCCAAAGCCGTGTCAACATCATCTGCAGCAACGGCAGCCACCCGTTCACCCACGAAACGTACAAGTTCCCTAGCCAAAACTGGCTGATCCTGTAAGCCGTTACCATATCGTTGATTGGGCAAATCCTGCGCAGTTATAACTGCCTTGACACCGGGGAGTTCCTTAGCACGTCTCGTGTCTATCTTCACAATACGAGCATAGGGATAGGGGCTGCGTAAGATCTTTGCTTCCAAACAACCGGGTAGTTTCAAGTCACTGGTATACACTGCTCCCCCTGTTACCTTACCCCAAGCCTCTTCGCGTGATACGGACAAGCCAATAGAATTTGTGTCCAACTTAATCACCTACCCATAATATTATGGATATATGCCCATTTCAAGACACAATTTTGAAAACTTAAGATAAACTCCTTTCCTCACAACCGGTCTTGCATTCTTACCAAAACTATCTTTTCACTTGAATAACTTTTAAGTAGAAAAACAAATCAACTGGAATAGTACCATAACGCCTATAACGTAGATCATGAGAAAGACCTGCTTCGAAATTTTCAGAAATTAATATAATGTCTTGAATTAAGTAGTTTAACCGATCTAGTACTGGCATTGGAAGTGCCAGTACTAGATCGGTTTTAAATACTGATCAAAATTTATATTTGAGCAGGTAGGAGAAAAATAAACTTTTTCCATTATCATCAACATTAGTGTGTTAAAAAAACTTATCTACGATGATCCCTGGGTAGAGTGGGATATGCAAGATTAGACCAAAAAACCCATATAAAGCTCCCCAAGAAATTAAAGAAAAAAGACTTGAAAAAACTAACTTTTCGTGCGATTTTACTTTTAAATATAGAAACAAATAGATAGGGATAGCTATTATAAAGCCGACAACGTAGATCAAGAGAAAAAGACTACCAGCCAGGAAAAAGCAATAATTTCCTTCCTAACCTTTACTTTATTTTTAGATTCCCCAGTAGCCGCAGCGCTTTGGTCTAATTTTAAAAATTTTTCGTAGTCCTTCAACATAAAAATTAATAATAAAATCTTTAAACCAGTCGTTCAAAGAACTACGTTAACCCATCAAGCCCCGGCATCGAAATTATCCGATGCCGAGTTTCGTGATGATTTAAACTTTATTTAGACTTGTGTTCATATTTTCAAACTTAAATCAAACCTTAACCTGAAGTCCAACCAGTTTGTCCCCAGTTTTGTAGTGGTTTCCTTGGACGGCCAAATCCGCTTCTTCTTCCAGTTCATCGTCCCATTGTCCTAAGGAATAGCCAAACCACGGTGCTTCTGGCTTTATTGTAGGAAGTCCTAGTTCCTCCCAGATTTCTTTAGCACGTTCCATATATTCCCTCTTCGGTAGTGATACCGGTGGGAAGGGTTCTTTTAAGATAGCATTAATTAACAAGGCAGACTCGTTGGCAGGATCTGCATGAAGTGCTACGTCTTTACTGTCACTCGCTCCACTGAACGGCGGCGCATGTCCTTTGACCATACCTTTGATGATATCGATATCCTCATGAGGCTTCATCCGGTAACTCATCGCCCACATCACGGAATCCATATTTTCCGGATCAATATCCTCATCTACCGCTATACAAATCTTTCCTACACCCTGATTGAATACTGCCGAGGCATGCAAAGCCCGCCAGACATCCACTTCTTTGGGTTTCTTCATTTGTATTATGATAACTTTACGTAAGTTGGTTAACGGTTCATGCATTGATACGCGTACCACACTCTTAATACTAAGCGTATTTCTTAGGTAATCTAAGAACAGGGGCTCATATCCGACCTTTTTAATCATACTGCTCTCACTCGGTGTAACTTGACTGATAAACGATACCCACGTAGGATTCTTCCGATGAGTGATGCACGTGATCTCCATAAAAGGATTTAACTGGCGGGGGTGCATATAACCGTGCGATTCCCCAAAGGGACCTTCTGGCTCCATCACATCCGTCCTGATGATCCCTTCGAAAACAATCTCTGCTTCAGCTGGAACGTAGAGGTCCACTGTTTTGCATTTGACAATCTCAATCGCTTCTCCGGCTAATCCTCCTGCTACTGCTACTTCTTCCATTCCGTAAGGAATCTTTTGTACTGCTGCATAGGAAATTACAGGTGGTGCTCCTACGATTAAGGCTGCTTGTAACGGAATTCCCTTTTCTTTACATTTCTCCCAGTGTACAAAGATATCTTGACCTAAACCACACGGGAACACGCCAATTTTATTGCGCCCTTTGATATGTCCACGATAGTTACCCAGGTTATGAATGCCCGTATCAGGATCTTTGGTTACCCAATGAGTACAGGTAGTGTAAGGGGCATTATCAAAACCTGGCGTAGAAATCGGCACAGGAAACATATCAAACCCGCCGCCCTCTTTAGTGAGGTCATCACCCATATAGACGACTTCCTGAATGGCACCTTGCTCTACTTTGACTGGAGGTATTGGTGAAGTCATAGCTTTCTTCCATGCTTCTCCAATTTCTTCTGAACTATTACAACCTAAGCCACTAGTGTAAATTTCTCTATTCCCAGCTAAGGCGGCTACCGCTACTGGAATTGTGTACTTTTTACCTTTTACGTCAATTACATTCTCGAAAAGAAACGCTTTCCTCTCTTTCTCAGGAATTCCACCGCGGTATTGCCACCGCACTAATGGATGCAACTCGGTTTCTTTGACTATCTCCTTTTTGACACGGATCAATAGCCCTTTTTCCTCCAAATGAAGGAGATGTTCTGATAAGTTACGGTATTTACGCATCTTCTTTCTGTCCGCCTTTCTTAATATTTCTAAAATAAGCTTTAGCTTTGAGTACCCTTTCAAGCTCTATTCAAACTTACTTTCACTCTCTTTTCCCATAATGTTATAACACTGAAACTAATATTCTAGAAGCCCAGCAAAACCAGACTTAGGATTTCCCCAGTCTCTACTTTAGTAGGAAATCTCCCCACTTAGCTAGCGTCTTTTCCCTAAGTTCCGGGCTAGACTCCACAACAGGTGGAAATTGATCTTTCCAGTCGTAGGGACGGCAAGCATCAATAATGGCCCTTGAGTTAAAGCCTTTTTGTCCTATCGGCATGCGGGGATCCAACGGACCACTCCAGCATTTACGGATGATTTCGATTGATTCAGTGGGTTCGGATCTTGAGGCAATAGCCCATAAGACATCGAAAGTATTAGAAGGATCTATATCTTCGTCTACAACCACTACATACCTTCCCAGGTAGTTTCCTGCGTGACTTCCCGCTGCTACCAGACCAGCCTGTCGGGAATGGCCAGGGTAAGCCTGTTTTATCGATACAATATTAAACATCCGGCCCCCGCCCGCTTCATGACACCAGACTCCATGCACATTTGGGACACCAATTTTTTCTAATTCATCCCAGATCAAGGCGGACTTGACTACACACTTACTGTATGAGTAGTCCGAAGGCGGCCTACCCGGGCGAGCACAACATAAAATAGGATTGTTTCTGTAGTAGACGTTCTTCACCCTGATTAAATGTTCTGGACGGCCTGCACTGGCATAATACCCTGTCCATTCGCCAAAGGGTCCTTCCTCCGCGACATCCCCGAAGATGACTTCCCCTTCGATTGCGATTTCGGCATTAGCCGGAATCGGGAGGCCTGTGTACTCTCCTAAAACTACATCTATTGGTTCCCCTTTAAAGCCGCCTGCATAATCATATTCTGACAAGCCATAGGAAATTTCGTTACCTGAAGCGAGAAATAACAACGGGTCCGAACCAACTACAACAACCACTGGACAAGGCTGTCCTCGATCAAAGTACTTTTGTCTGTGCAGATTACCATGTTTTCCTGGTGAGACATAAAAGAACATTGATTTTTCGTCATGGACCATTCCACGATAAGCCCCAAAGTTGACCCAACCTTCATCTGGATCCTTCGTGGTGACCAAGGAAGCTGTACCTATATATCTACCACCATCAAGTTCATGCATCATAGGTACCGGAAACTTTAGCAGATTAACATCGTCACCACGATCAATGTTTTCCAAGATGGGTCCGTGTTTGACCACACGCGGGGGAATAGGCATAAAATCCTTGAGTTTGTCCCTGTACGTTCTGACTACATCAAGGTCGTTTTTGACTGCAGGCAACCCTAAGGTTAGGGCCATCCTATTAGGAGAAGTGGTCAAACCAAATAGTGTCTGGAAGCCCTCCGGATAACCCGGTACGTTGTCAAACAACACTGCTGGGGGTACGGCTTGTGTCCCTTCTTTATAAATAATTTCGGTCATGGCACCCATCTCTAAATCCCAATGTGCACCATCAATCTTTTTTAACTCCCCTTTTTCTTCAACCAGCTCCAACCATTCACGCAAGTCTGTATAAGCCATTTTATGCCTCCTTCTTCTACGGAATGTATAACTTAAATTTATTTATAATTATAACAAGACTGAATTTTCGTACAATAAGTAATCTTGCTCACAAAATTGGATTTTATCCCTAAGGAAATTACTGAATACACCTTTACTGTTTTTAAATCCATAAGACAAATCTGTGACTGGTATTATTGAAGGGTTAATTGCCCGAGAATTGAACCCTATCCATTAATCAATACTTTTTAAAAATATTTAAAATAGTTTTAATAATCATACTTCTTGTCTATCTTAACTACATAGGAAATCTTGCTCTTAAAATACAACTGGCAGTCTGAACCGCTTTGACGATTCTCACATACCCTGTGCATCGGCAAAGAGTTGATAGGCTCACTCTAGATAGCCTGCGTATACAACCAAATCCCCAAAATAGCCTAGTGGTTTCACCTGTTGACGTGAAACCACTAGGCTATTTTCTTTTTTGGCCAATCATAAAAAATATCGGAAATGATCGTTTCCCTTGTTTTGTTGTCTTCACCTTTTCATAACAAATATTACTGTGTACATTAAAAAAACCGCAAGTTTCAAGTGTATTGGTTAAATCAACTCTATTATACCCGTTATGACCAAATTGCATTGCTGTTTCTCTGCTAATGTCTGCTACTAATTCCATTGAAGTTACAACACCTCTGCTCGCTTCGGCCATCTAATGTAGAAACACCTGATAGAGCAATGGTAGAATACCTTGCCGTCATTGCAGCAACAATACTTCCTTGAGCAGCTATATTAGCTTGTTCTTGGTTAACTTTCATCAATTCAACAAGGGTATTATTCACCGAGGTCCAAACTTGATTAGAAGATTTAATTTCCATTTTAACGACGTTTAAATTATTTAAAGTTACATCGTTAATAATCGCAGGGATCAATGATTTATATGTATTCCAGTAAAGGACGAATTGATCGTATTGATTCTTTGTAAGTGTTCAGTAAACCCTCCATCAACAAGTTAAAACCCTAATAAATGAAGACCGGAATTAATCCGGTCGGGTTAAAATATCTCGAAAGTTTTTGTTGAGGGGATAAATATAGATAGCTTTAATAGGAACTGCATACTCGTAAGTTCGGTCCCGTTTTCCCCGGCCTTGGGTATCGCCAATATAACTCCAATTCGCCGCCTTGTAACAGGTCCCATGAAAGCGATCCTTCTCAACGAACGTTTCGATCAGAACCGGCTTATATGAGTAGATGGTTTGCCAATCTTGGGGTAATTGTCTAACACAAAGTGCTAACACTTTTGAGGCTAGGTTCTTAACTTGAACCCAGGGCAAGATCAGAAACCGCGTATTATTAACGATCCCGTTGAGACGTT
>LADV01000076.1 GCA_000961805.1 Peptococcaceae bacterium BRH_c23
TAGCTGCTAGAGATCTTTATGAACTGTTGAGAGCTTGGGAAAACAAACACAGATTATGGCAAGCTGAATCTCACCTGCGCGCTGTAACCTTCCGTGAAGAAACACGTTGGCCTGGATACTACTTCAGAACAGACAAGCCAACCCTTGACGAAGAGAACTGGCACTGCTTTGTTAACATGAAGTGGGATCCTAACACAAATGAATGGTCAGTCTTCAAAAAGCCTGTTATCGATATGTTCGGTGTCGACTAATACAAGATTTAACCTTCAGATGTTTAGCCAAATAGTCTAAAAACTTATTCAATGGGGGATAGGTGCCAATTCTTGCTATGTCTAAGAATAGGAATTGGTTTCCTTCCCCGCCTTTGGACATCGTAAGCATGCTTTTAGAAACATAGCAGGCTTACGATGTTTAACTCAACTGTAAATTCTCCTTTAAAATTTTAGGGGTAATAAATGGACAAGATATATTTGTTGGAATACACTTGCACGAATATTATAGTAATTTAAAGGAGGAATATAGTAATGGATAATGAGGAACTCATGCAAAAGAGTATTGAACTTGGTAAAGCGATCGCCTTGACTGACATATATAAGGAATTTAAACAGGCTGAGTATGAACTTTTTCATAACCCCGAAGCTCGCAAATTAGTAGAAGATCTTCAAAGAAAGAAACAAGAATATCAAGGTAAGCAAATGGCTGGAATTGAATTAACTGAAGAAGAAAAGAATGCCATGCAAGATCTTGAGAAGTCGTGTATCAGGAATCGTCAGGTACTTCATTCCAATACTGCTAACACAAATTTTCAAGAGTTTATGGAGAAAATCTCGGCTAATATTAAAATCGGAATTAAGAGTGTGGAAAAGTAGTTAGATTGTAAAAGCTACTACTGACCATGGTTCAAGATATGACAATTAAATGTTTATAAGATTTTATAAAAAAGACTCGCAAGGTAGACCGAAACCTACTTGTGAGTCTTTTTTATGTGTGCAGATCTCTAATGTGTTTGGTCGTGAACCTAATGAATTAAGAGAATGCCTATTATTGGGATTGTAGATTTGTTTCAGAAATGATTAATATAGTTTTGCCTTGCGCTTAAAAAAGCGATTGTACTATTTCTTACTATTGAATTACGAGGGATTGATTGTCTCATAATGGAGTAAATATGCAAAGATTAGCAACTATTGTAGAAACTGATTGTGCGACGATAGGATTGTTTAATGGTTACCATATTGACTGGGAATAACATCAGTGCTACTCTAAAATAGAGATATAACATTTATACACGACTAGGATAGATTGTGCATTATGTTACGTACAAGATTAAATCAATTGATGTTCTAACTGTCTAAGAGGGGTAGTAACCAGTGATATGAGCAGTTAGCAACTGGAGGTGGTGCTGGATCATCCGACTATATCACAATTGTTTGAAAGGAATGTCAGAGAGATTCACTAGAGGTAGATATTTAAAGATCTGAAGTGAAATTTAGATCATAGCATAATTAGTGAAAAGAATTTCTTTCATTTGATGGAAGGATCAATCTTTACCTTTAGGAGAATATTGGATGAATGGGTATTCTGTTCTCTGAATATTAATCCTTTCTTTAGTAGCTACTCAAATTGAATTATTGAAAATATATATGATCAATGTTAATGTTAGCCATAGGGAATTCTAGTAGCAACCATTCATTCAGAAAGGTGGAGTTCAATTGTACTTAACAAGATTTAAATATATTCCTTTAATTGGGACTTTGGGGAACTATAAAAAGGAATATTTTAGTAAAGACTTAATTGCGGCATTGACAGTGGCTGTAGTAGTTATTCCACAGTCTATGGCTTATGCACTGATTGCGGGTGTTAATCCAGTTTATGGTCTCTATACTGCAATCGTATCCACAATTATTGCCTCAGCCTTCGGAAGCTCGAAACACGCGATTGCTGGTCCAACTAATGCCATCGCTTTGCTCGTTGCTGGTAACATGAGTAAATATATGGGACTAGATAACGCCTATGAAATGCTTTTTCTGATGACTTTTATGGTGGGTGTTTTGCAAATCCTTTTTGGAGTCATAAAGCTCGGTAAAGTAATTAACTTTGTATCGCATTCAGTTGTTATTGGTTTTACAGCTGGTGCAGGAGTCTTAATTGGGCTTGGCCAGCTGAGTACACTTTTGAGTATATCAATTAAAGATTCTTCGCATATGTCCACAATGCAGAAGTTTTATTATGTAATGACCCATTTAAGTGAAACTAATTATTACGCACTCGGAATCGGCTTGATAACTATGGCCATAATCATAGTTTGTAAGAAGATCAATAAGAGTCTGCCTGGTGCTTTAATTGGAATTATTGTTACAATCTTACTAATCGTCACTTTTTCTCTGGAACAGAAGGGTGTTAAACTTACGGGTTTTATTCCTTCCTCACTACCACCATTTAAAATGATACAATTCGATTTTGTTGCCATGCAGAACCTTTTCGGAGGCGCTTTAGCTATTGCAATCATAGGACTAGTAGAAGCAATCGCAATCTCAAAATCAATTGCCACTACTTCACGGCAAAAAATTGATGCTAATCAGGAATTTATTGCCCAGGGCCTTGCCAATGCAGGTGGCTCATTCTTCCAAGCTTTTGCTGGTTCTGGTTCATTTACACGGTCAGCCATCAATTATCAAAGTGGTGCAGTTACTAGAATCGCTGGAATCTTGTCAGGTGTGATCGTTGCCCTTGTCCTATTGTTTTTTGCACCTTTTGCCAAATTTATTCCTAATCCTGCCTTAGCAGGTGTGATCCTAGTCATTGCCTATAACATGGTTGATAAAAAAGAAATTAAGCACATTGTAAAAGCAGGTAAATTTAAGTCTGATTCCATCGCTATGTGGGCAACCTGTTTTGCTACAATCCTAATGCCGCACCTTGATCTTGCAATATACTCCGGGATAGCATTATCCATAGCTTTGTATCTAAAAGACACTAATAAAGCTCCTATGAAAATCTTAATTCCCTCCCAGGTGAATACCTCTCAAATTATTGAGAAGGAGATCAAATCGGTTAAGTCAAAAGTAGATATTTTAATTATCCAATTGGAAGGCAATCTTTACTTTGGTTCTTCCGAGGATCTACAAAGTAAGCTTGATGATTTAGTGGATAAATCGAAAGTGTTCATCCTCAGAATGAAGTACGTTGCTTCTATGGATTTAACGGCCCTGAGTTCAATTAAGATTTTTATCAGGACTGTAAAAGAAGCTGGGGGAATAGTTATCATATGTGGTGTGAAGTCAGAACTTAACTCATTGCTTACCAATTCCAACGTTATCGCAGATGTTGGTGAGGAGAATATTTTCATGTCAGAAAATGAGATCTTCGCTTCTTCCACCAATGCCTTAGAAAAGGCAAGAGCCGCCCTTAATTGTGATGATAACGGAGAAAAATCTGCTGCATGTACATTACTTGAGTCTGTTACCAATTTTAATGGAGGTAATAGTACGACGAACAAGAACTCCGCTTCATTATAAAACGGGATTATGAACAATTTAATAGTGAATTGTAGTGATAATCTTTTAAAAAAGTGTTAAAATATTGCAATATACAGCATAAGCTGTTACGACAGTTCTACAACTATTTAAGTAAAGTAATTTTGGGAGGGGGTATTGGACATGTCAGATTCAAAGTTTAACGTTCTTCTCTATTCAGATGGATCACAACAGGCTTTGTCGGCAGCCGTTTACACTGCTAATTTGCTTAAGAACATGCCGAATATGCAGCTAACTGTCGTGCAAGTACAAGAAAGCGATGAAGGCTCAACGGGGGTGGAATATAATTGGAAAGATACTTGGCCAGTTAGCCCTACCACAGAGTGGATGAAACGCGTCATCGATGAATCCGACCCGGTAGCTAATAAATTATATGAGAAGATACTTACGAAAACAAACAAATTATTTCTAGAGCGATCTGAGGATGTTGGTCACCAAGTTATATATAGCAATCCGAGTATCTCAGATTCGGTAGACGCGCTACTTGAGTATGCAGAGAAGAAACGATTTCAATTAATTATTATGGGTACAAGAGGATTAACAACTCTAAAAGGCTTGATATTCGGTTGTTTGGCGCATAATGTGCTGAATAGGTCCCCAATACCAGTCTTATTAGTTAAGAAGCTTCCTCAAGAATTTATTGATGAATATATCTCAGAAACTTAATTTGTAACACTAATTAACCTGAAAAACATTGAATTACGCTGAGATGCCCCATGGATTTATCCATGGGGGCATCTCAGCGTAAAGACACAATAGTAATCGAAATAAAAATCCCTTATTGTAGATGTCCTATACATCAAGAGCAAGAGGGGAGACTATTCATAACTCTGTTATCGGTATGGGATTAGTCTAAAGTCAAATACCTAAGTATCACTCTGGAAGAGGATTGACACAAGGGTATTTGACTTTAGACTAAACATCTTCAAATTAAGCTATAATTTTAGGCCATGTTTATTCATGCGATATAGTAGGGTTGGACGAGAAATTCCAAGATATTTAGCGGCCTTGGTCTGGTTATAATTATGCTTTTCTAATGCCTTAATAAAAAGATGTTTCTCCAACTCTTCTAAGGAGAAGCCACTCTCGGGAAGATTAATAATTGGCGAAGTCTCCTCAACGATATCTAATAATTCCTTAGGCAAGTGTATGGGTTGAATCTCATTACTCTGGCAAACAATAAGGGGTCTTTCAATTGCGTTTTGAAGCTCTCTTATGTTACCGGGCCAGTCGTAGCGAGTTAAAATTTTCATTGCCTCCGAAGAAATTTTTTTACTATGAGAAGGATCGAATTTTCCCAGGAAATGATTCACGAGCAAAGGAATATCTTCCTTTCGTGATCTTAGGGGTGGCATTTTAATATGCATGACATTTAAGCGATAATAGAGGTCCTCTCTGAAGGTTCCGTTAGAGATGGCTGTGGAAAGCTCAGAATTAGTGGTGGCGATAACCCGAACATCGACCTGGATGGTTTGAGTTCCCCCGACTCTTTCAAAGCATCTTTCCTGCAGAACCCGCAGTAATTTCACCTGCATGCTTATTGGCATATCTCCGATCTCATCCAAAAAAATAGTGCCTTTATCAGCCATTTCAAAACGGCCCTTCTTCTTAATGGTAGCGCCAGTAAAGGCACCTTTTTCGTGGCCAAATAGCTCGCTTTCCAATAATTGTTCCGGAAGTGCAGCACAGTTTACCGCCACAAAGGGCATAAAAGCACGGTTACTGGCTTTATGTATTTCAACAGCAGCCACTTCTTTACCTGTTCCACTTTCTCCTGTTATCAAAACTGTGGCATTTGTTTTTGCAACCTGCTGAATTAGGAGGGCAACCTCTTTAATGGCCTCACTTTGTCCAATCATTTTACCGTATTTCTTACCTAATTCTTGACGCAAAAAATTAAGCTCGTTCTCTAAGCTAGACAAATGCAAGGCCTGTTTAACTTGAAGCTTTAATTCATCAAGTTTAAAGGGCTTGGTAATGTAATCCGTTGCTCCAATTTTCATGGCCTCAATCGCAGTTTCGATGGATCCGTGGGCAGTAATCATAATGACAGGTATATTTGGGTAAGTACTTTTTAGTTTTCTTAGTACCTCAATGCCATCAATATCAGGTATCTTTAAATCCAATATCACCGTCGAGGGTTCAGTTTCTAGGGCCATTTCAATACCTTGTAAACCTCTTGTTGCCGTTGATACTTGATATCCCTCGTGACTTAATGCCCTCTCTAGGGCCCAGCACATTCTTTCTTCATCATCAATTACCAGAATTCTTGGTATCATGATTATCACTCCCATAGGAAAATTATGAAATGATAGGTAGCTTAATAATAAAAGCCGCTCCTTTATTAGGGACGCTATCCACTTCGATCATTCCGCCATGTAACTTTATACTTTGATAAGAGATTGATAGTCCTAGACCAGTACCAGCTTCTTTGGTTGTATAGAAGGGGTCAAATATTTTAAGCATTTCTTCTTCTGAGATACCTTCGCCAGTATCAGACATATTGATAATGATCATCTCATCCGTTTGGCTGGTTGTAATTTCTAGGAGACCGCCTGCAGGCATAGCCTCAGCAGCATTGACAATAATATTTACAAATACCTGTTTAAGTTTTTCGGTATCAGCAAGGATTTTGGGGAGTTTATTATCCAGCTGCAATTGAACCTTTACCTTTTGTTTTCGTAACATCGCAGCTGAAAAGGAAAGGACTCCCATTATTAAATCATTAATTGAACATTCTTTAATCGCTACTTTGGTAGGACGGCCGAAATCTAATAGTTCTTGAATTACCATATCCTGTCTTTCCACTTGCTCATCTATGGCTCTTGTAAATTCTTCAATACCAGTCATTTGGGAGTATTCCTGCTTCATAAGTTCGACTAAGGTCTTGATAATCCCGATGGGGTTACGCAATTCGTGCGCTACCCCCGTAACTAAACGACCTAGGGCAATAAGATGTTCAGATTGCCTAAGTTGATCTTCCAACTTTTCCTTTTGGGTTAGGCTTACGGCCATCCGGTTCACTGCTCGGGCTACTTGACCTAGTTCTCCAGACATTTCTGGTAACAAATGATGGATATCATTTTCCATACGATGCAATCCCTGCTTTAATCTGTCCACTCCGCTGGTGATATTCTTAATTGTCCTTAAAGTAGCAATCATAACCAATGCCAGAACGCCTAAGGTGAAGTAACGCAGCAATTTTCGATAGAAACTACTTTGATAAAAAAAGGGGTTAAGCCTTTCTCCCGCCCACATAACGGCTACCACTTTTCCTTTTACTACAACAGGTGAAATGTACTCAACTACTTGGTCATCTAAAGAACCAGAAATTCGAAAGAGTGGTTCATTGCCCATCTCAGCAGCTACAAGACCCGATTTAGTATTGTCAAATATCTCTCTCTCCCTCAGAGTTTCTTCTTCTGGTGAGAGATTACGATAGTTATGCAGGAACCCTAAGACCGTAATCTTATCTGTCAGGGGAACATATAAACCGAAGCGAATACCTGAATTTGACGGTATGTAGGGTTCTACAACCTGAGTAAACTCATTGTGCAGAAGGGTTGATGAGATATGTTCTGGCTCAATCCCTAAAGAATCTAGCTTTATCGAGAGTTCTAGATTTGTGCTTTTTACGAGGGCTGTCAGTCTCTGCTCTTTGTCTAAAAAGATAACTCGATCCGTCTGTGAAGCGAAAAAGATATCATACATCAAGGCCAATAATGGTACCAGCATGATAACTGCAAAAATTATTACTAACTGATTGGTAAGACTTTTTCTCTTGAACGACAATAGTAAATCCTTATAGCTCATCAAATCACCTCCATTAAGTGCGAGGATGATAATCGATCAATAGAATTATATACTACAGATTATTGTAGGAAATGATACATATGCCATAATTCCCTAGAAGACTCTAAAAATGGAAGCGTAAAGATATAAATCGGCCTAAATAAGGTATTTCAACAGATATTTAAAACTGAGAAGTGTAGCATTTGATACACTTATTTTATTACGGAACTGGAAAAACCCGAATTTTAAGGTAATTAAAGTTGGCATCGAATTTGCTATCTAATATAGAGAATTATATCACAAACAAAGGAGGGAAGATATCTCTTTTATAGCACCTTTTTTAACAAACAAACAAAGGAGAGATGGCATATGAGTGGAGCACCCAAAGCAACCTTATCAAAAACAATTCTATTCTTAGGTTTATCTATTTGTGCTTATTTGGTAATTTTCTTTAATATTGAGCCGTTGAATCAATTCTTCTTAAGTAAAGCAGTAATTCCTGCTTTCTGCCTTCTAGGTACCGTAATTGCAATTGCATTTCTGTATGGGACTGCAGTATCTAATGTTTTAAGTATACTCGGTTTAGATAGCGATCATTAGAAAGGGGGACGTATTAATGGCAGGCGAAACGATAAGTCTAATTGGAGAAGTTATGACATTCATAGATATCACCCCGAAGGCAGCATTTTCTATGGCAGGACTTGGATTTTTAGGGGGGATGTTAAGTGGTTTTATTGGAAGCGGGGGTGCCTTTATAATGACCCCAGGTATGATGGCCCTTGGGGTTCCGGGCATCGTTGCGGTAAGTTCAAACCTGGCCCACAAATTTGGCAAGGCAATGGTTGGGGCAAGAAAGCACTCCAAAATGGGAAATGTGGATGCACGGTTGGGAATTTTCATGGTTGCGTTCCTTTTAATAGGCGTTAAGTTAGCAGTCTTCCTTAACGAGCATATATTTAACACTTTAGGTAAGGCTGGTTCTAACCTGTATATAAGTTTGGTATTTGTTGTACTCTTATCGGGTCTTTCCCTCTTTATTTTGAGAGATATATTTAATCCTAATCATAAAAAGGGAGCCAATAAACCCACGGGATTTGCTGAAAAACTTGCTAAAATTAATATCCCGCCGATGATTCATTTTAAAGTAGCTAATGTTCGAGTATCCTTATGGTTCGTTGCTATTATTGGATTGGCAACCGGTTGGTTAGCAGGTACTGTCGGTGTGGGCGGATTTATTGGAGTTCCTGCCATGATTTATGTCTTAGGTATTCCTACGATGGTGGCTGCAGGGACAGAATTATTCTTAGCAATTTTCTCAGGGGCCTTTGGAGCCTTTAACTATGCCTTGAATGGTTTTGTGGACATTCGTTTGGTCTTACTACTTTACTTAGGTTCACTGTTAGGCTTGCATATTGGGGCTAATGCTACTAAAATGGTTTCTGAAATGCAAATTAAATTTGTAATGGCAGTAGTTATCGGTATGTCTGCTGTAAGCAGGGCTTTCGCCATTCCCAAATATTTAGTGGATCTTCAAATGGCTAATTTTTCTGCAGGAGTTGCCCGTGTTCTTGATTTGGCTGCTACGGTTACTTTGTATGGTGGTGCTATAGTTGGAGTAATAATGATTTGCCGTTATATTATGCGTTTTAAACAGGGCCAAAAGTTGAAGACTCATACTATTCATCTTAAAGAACATTCAAATCGAGATTCAGCATAAGGAATTTATTTAGACTCCTTATGAGCTTCTTACAATTGGAAACTAATTTATAACTAAGAATGGTATAGTTACTTAAACTAGAATGAGGTGATGTTAATATGGAAGATGGTAAGTTATTAAAGGTGCTTCTTTATTTTGATGGTTCACGGCATTCCTTTTCCGCAGCAGTTTATACTGCCAACCTCTTTAATAGGATACCGAACATGTCTTTAACCGTCTTGCATGTCCGAGAAAATGTTGAAGGGTCTAAACAAGAAGAGTATAATTTGATGGAAATCTGGTCGACTGATCTTAATTCGGATTGGGCAAAAAGCTTATTAGAAAAGGTAGATGTGGATAAACGCAGCCAGTATTCTGAAATTATAGCCAAGACTAATCAAATATTTTCTGAGAGAGGGCATAATGTCAATCAACAGATTATCTTTGCCAATGCGAATATTCCCGATACAGTAGATGCGATTATCGATTATGCAACCAACAAAGGATTTGAACTAATTATTATGGGTACACGAGGGCTAACTAGCCTAAAAGGTTTAATATATGGTAGTTTAGCGCATAGTGTGCTCAATAAATCAGATATACCAGTTTTGTTAATCAAGAAACTTCCTCAAGAGTTTGTCGATGGTTTTTGCTCCTCCTCTTCAGGGAAATCTTCATCCCCTCGTACCAAAGAACGGAGTGATCATTTACATCTGGCAAAATCAATATAATCCAGATAGGAAAAAAATTAGTCCAGGAGAGAAAAAAACCTCTCCTGGACTTTATTTTATAGACAGAATCCTATGCCACATCGCTGTAGCACTGCTGAATGCAAATTGGCTATTTCAGGTTACTTTATATCCATCAGTGGATATACTTTAAATTCTAAAGGCAAAGTTACCATCTTTAAAGATGGGGACTTCTTCTTCATCAACAGTAAACCCTATGATATCAAGATCGCTAGTCCCAATCATAAAGTCAACGTGCACAAGTGAATCATTGACTCCCGCTTGCTCTAATTCTTTTGGTGTTAAATTTGCGCCATTTTCAAGACACACAGGGTAGGCTTTGCCAATCGCTAAATGGCAGGACGCGTTTTCATCAAAGAGGGTATTAAAGAACAAAATCTTTGAGTTTGAAATCGGAGAATCAAACGGAACAAGAGCTACCTCGCCGAGATAATGTGAACCCTCGTCTGTTTCAATAATGTTCTTAAGTGTTTCGAATCCTTTCTGGGCACTGAAGTCAATAATTCTGCCGTCCTTGAAGGTTAAGGAAAATTGTTCAATTAGGTTTCCATTGTAATTCAAGGGCATAGAAGAAACAACAATACCATTAACCCCTGTTTTTTCAGGTAATGTAAACACCTCTTCAGTGGGCAGATTAGCGATAAATTCTAATCCATCAGGTGTATACTCCGAACCCCCAAGCCAAGTATAGTTATCCGGGAGGTTAATTCTCAAGTCAGTACCCAGTGAATTCTTATAGTGAAGAGATTTTAAGGCAGAGGAATTCAAAAAGTCTAGTCTGGTTTTAAGATTCGCTTTGTGCTCCTGCCAAGAAGTATCCGGATTTTGAGTGTCGACGCGCACCGTTTTCAAGATGACCTCCCATAGCTTCTCAATCGACTTCTCTTCAGAAAGGTGAGGAAAGACTTTCATAGCCCAAGCTGCAGTCGGTATTGAAACAACGCACCAAACATTTTTATTGCTCATTAGCCGTTCCCTATAGTCTTTGAGAGCTGTACTGCTGGCTTTTTGAGCCTTAGTCATTCTATCGGGGTTGACATCCTTCATAAGCTCAGGGTCTGAAGCAGAGATGCTTAAGAAAGCTGCTCCTTGGTGAACATAAGAAAGATAAAATTCCTTCTGCCAAGCTGGGAACTCTTCAAAAACTTCTTCTGGAGCATGTAAGAATCGAATTTTGGAAAACAGTTCATCTTTCCATTGGATCACGACGTCTCGTGCACCAGCCTCATAAGCCACTTGAGAAACCAAACGTGTAAAGGGCGCACATTCGATCGGAGAAGTAATGACTAGCATTTGCTTAGGCTGTAGGTTTAAACCTGTTTTTACAATAAGGTGAGCATATTTTCTGATTAAATCGTTATCCATAAAGGCTCCTTTCAATATTCAAGGATACTTGAACCAGCAAAGAGTAAATCGTTTTAACTTTAATTTAACTAAGATCGAGTATCTAAGATGAGAAATTATACCATATTATACAGGGTGGATACAAAATTAGCCATATCGGCCGAAAGGCAATGTGGGAAGATATAGATATTAAGATATTTTCATTAGAAATTATGATATAATTTATAAAAATTTATTCTGAAGGAGCAATAAAATGATAAAACATTTGGAAGATTTGAGAAAAGATACAGTTTCTGAATTCCGTGGGGGGAAAGGCGTAATCCAGATGACACACTTTCTGGACGTTGAAAAAGACGAATTTAAAGGCAAAGGTCGGTTATTTGCTAAAAATGTCTTAAAACCTGGCACATCCATTGGTCTGCATGAACACGTTGGAGATTCCGAAACCTATGTGATTCTAAGTGGAGAAGGTCTGGTTAATGATAATGGAGACCAAAAAGTTGTTAAACCTGGAGATGTGATCATTACAAGAAATGGAGAAAAACACTCTATTACAAATACCGGAACGTTTGACTTGGAATTTCTGGCCTTAATCTTATTCGATTAGTAAGGTTGAGAGCTTGGCTGTTCTCAAGTCCTTTGGATTTATTGGAAAATCTATAGATAGGTGATATAATTCCCTTGTTGAGAAAATTTGTCATAGGGATAATAGTTGTTGGACGTTACAGTTCGGAGCTTAGGAGTATGAACTATTAGAAAGGTAGGATTAAATAATGGCGGTAAGACTTAGTAAAGGGCAGAAAATTGACCTCACGAAAAGTAATCCGAACTTGAAAGAAATTATCGTTGGGTTAGGCTGGGATTCGAACCAAGCGTCAAGTAGTTATAGCTTTGACTTAGATGCCTCGGCTTTTTTAATGGGATCGAACGGTAAAGTGAAAGATGAAAACGATCTTGTCTTTTACAACAATCCCTCAGGTGGACAAGGTTCTGTAAAGCACAGTGGGGATAACAAGAAAGGCTCCGGCGAGGGTGATGACGAGCAGATTCATATAAATCTCACGGCAGTGCCTACATATATCGAGCGGATTGCTTTTACAATAACCATTAATGACGCTCAAATGAAACGGCAGAGTTTTGGAGATATCAAAAATGCTTATGTGCGTATTTTGAACGGTGGCACGAAGGAATTACTCCTTAAATACGAGCTAGGGCAGGAATTTTCCGTGGAAACCGCTATTGTCGCTGCAGAAATATATCGACATTCTGGAGAATGGAAATTTAACGCTATTGGGAGCGGGTTCCAGGGCGGATTGGCTGCTCTCTGTGGCAATTTCGGGTTAGAGGTAGAGGAAGAACAACCTTCAGCCAGCGCTAATAGATCGGTGAGTAATAGTTACGGAAACACAGGAAATACGAACTTTGCAACGAGTACATCAGCTGTGCCTTACAGTAGTACCCAAAACCATAATCAAAATCAGTATCATAACTCACAGTCCTATGGACAAACTCAAACTAATTCCCAGCCCTATGGTCAATCGAATTATAGTGGTCATTCGGCGAATCAAGCTGGTATGGCCTGCCCACGTTGCCATTCAAATCAGGTGACTGCCGGTAAAAAAGGATTTGGCATTGGCAAAGCTGCAATCGGCGGTATTTTGTTAGGCCCAGTCGGGTTATTGGCTGGATTTATTGGCAGTAAAAATGTGGAATTTGTTTGCCTGAGCTGTAAAGAGCGTTGGAATTCCGGAAGTAACACGAATACCGCAGAGTGGCTACAGAAGCAAGCCGAAAATGCCCGTGGTGTTGTGAACAAGTATATGGGGAAAGACCTTACAGAGGCCTTGGTCGCTGGTAGCGCTTTAGTAGCTATAGCAGACGGGTTTATAGACCCTTCGGAAAGGGAGAAGCTCATTGATTATTTCCGCACTAGTCAGGAAATGAAAGGGATTAATATTAATGAAGTAGATTCCCGATTTAATTACTTTGTTCAGCGAATTCAGAATGACCGTATGCTAGGTAAGGCGGAAGCATTGCGGACAATTGGTAAGTTAGCGAGTAAACCAGAAGCTGCGCGTTTGGTGGTACGCTTGTGCTGTGCAATCGGTTTTGCTGATGGGGAATTTGCTCCGGTAGAAAAGCAGACTGTAGAGGAAATATGCCGCGAGGTTCACTTGGATCCCAGGGAGTTTATATTCTAAGCGTTTGTATTTTAGGTTGTTGCATAGTTGATACAATGTAGAAAATACACACCGAATAGTGGTGCTTATGCAAACTAATTATTGGAGTTGCTTGTAAACCCTTGGAATTGGTCACAAGAAATAAAATAGATAAGTCCGAATTAACACATGTATTGTAAATTCGGACTTATCTATTTTATTAGACGATTTCAACACTTAAGAATTCATGTTTTTGTGGCTTATTAAAGGAAAGTGACCAAGAGAAAAGTATTTGGGAGAAGTTCATCAATGGCGGGGATATTGATACTACGAAATTACAGTTAGAAGTTTTAGATTCATGGCAAAGGTGTAAAAAAAGGAGATTTCCGAGCGGATTTGTACTACCGCATCAACGTTGTCAGCATTGAACTACCGCCCTTGCGAGAGAGAAAAGGGGATATCTCTCTTTTAATAGCTCACTTTGTCCAAAAAATGTCAGAACGAATGGAAAAGAAAATAGAGATTATTACCCCGGATGTATATAGAAACTGTGCACTGTATGATTGGCCAGGAAATGTACGCGAATTACAGAACATAATCGAACGGGCTGTGACTTTAGTAGAGGGAAACACAATAAGTTCGCATTTATTCCCAGAAAGATTAGCTAAATTATCGGATGACTTTCCTCATACCCCAGAGGCTCGCAAACTTAAAGATTATAGAAAGACGTTAGAACATGACGCGATTCAAGCGTGCATTGAAACATGTGGAGGTAATATGACCCAGGTGGCCAAAGAACTTGGTATTTCCCGCCCCACACTTTACCGTAAACTAAAGGAACTTGGATAAAATACGAAATTGTTAAACAAATGAGACACGTATCAAGATTACGTGTCTCATTTGTTTAACACTAGTAAAATTGAGGTTATTAAATCATGGAGTTGAATGATCTTACTATATTCCAAATAGGTTAGGGGATGAAATGGCACATCTTACGAATGTATGCTAATCATTAAATTCAATGGAATCAACTTTTTTCTATCAAACACTTGAGTTTTAAATATCAAGTGTTTCTTTTTTATTACACATATAATAGAGCACTGCTAAAAAACCTTGAATTTTCATAACTTTCTGAATTGGCACGGGTCTTGCAATGTTTCTACGTTAAACTAGAGGATTTTTTGTGCTTGCTTTAATGACTTTTCAAGCATGAATTAAGGTGGTGGATTTACAAAAACAATAAAACAACACAATAATAGTTGAATTAATTTTTGAGGAGAGTGGAATTTCAATGTCAGATAAGTTTAAAAATCTTATGTCACCTCTAAAAATTGGTCCTGTAGAACTAAAAAATCGTGTAGTTCTCGCCCCAATGAATGAGACAATGTCAGGCTACCAAGGGCAGGCAACGGAGGAGATGAATTCTTACTTTGCCGCTAGAGCGAAGGGTGGGACCGGACTTATTACAACAGGTGCGATCATGGGGACGAGGCTGGCGGCTAAATATGTGTGGCAGCGTAACCTTAACCTTTATGAATTAGGCCATGTTCAAGGACTTCATCAACTAACCGAACGGGTTCATCATTTCGGTGCTCAGATTGCTGCCCAGATGACAATTGGCTTTGGCAGGCAAGGTCATTCAAATGATCACCATGACCTTGCGCCAGCAGCTACGGGAGGCCTTCCCTATGAAATGTCTTTAGATATGCAGCCGGTTGCGGTTGCAGCAGGTTGCCGAAAGTTTGAAAGTCCCCGTGCGAATTTGATAGGTCAGAATACACGGGAGATGACAATTGATGAGATAAGAAGCGAACAGAAAGAGTTCGCTCATAGTTGTCAGTTAGCCGGAATAGCTGGCTTTGACGCAATAGAGCTTCATGGGCCTCATGGTTACCTGGAGCATCAGTTTCTTTCGCCTTTGACTAATAAGAGAACCGATATGTATGGCGGTTCTTGGAGAAACCGTAAGCGTTTTTTGCTCGAGGTTAGTGAACAAGTACGTTATGCCATGGGTACTGGTGTAGCGGTTGGTTGCCGCATAAGTGCCGAGGAACACGTAGAAGGAGGTCTTACTCGCGAGGAGATGATAGACGTTGCCCTAGACCTGCAAGCCCTTGGAATAGACTACATCAGTCTTTCTGATGGCGGCGGATATGAGGATGCTGGGCATTTGGTTCCTGAAGCTAACCGTGCAGAGCATTTCCCGGACCAAGCGGCCGAGTTCAAAAGGGCTTTGAAGGTCCCTGTGATCTGTACTTCGATACATGATCCGTTACTTGCTGAGTCAATGTTGGTAGAGGGTAAAGCAGACTTAATAGCTATGGGAAGGCAGCTATTCTGTGATCCGGAGTGGGTTAATAAAGTTGCCGAGGATCGTATTCAGGACATTGTTCGCTGCAAGCGTTGCAATATTTGCCTTACTAGATGCTTGGCCGGAGTCCCCCCCCGCTGCCCTTTTAACCCTAATCTTGGCAGGGAATGGGCAATGGATGAATACAAGATTGGTCCACGCACGAAGAATGAGCCTATGATGCCACGGGCTTTAGGAGCAGGAATGCCGGCCTTGGATCGCCCTTGGTGGAAGAAGGAACTATCGTATATGGAAGATAGTCAGTATGTTTTCCGTGGTCCTGGTCCCCGTTAATTGATGCTAGGAGAGGGAGGCTGTTTCTATAAGGTACTTTCTAAATGGGAATAGCCAAATTCTTGCAGCAAGTTGACATAAATTTTATCCTGGAGAAAGGGGCTCTAGATGAAAAGGATTTTAGGGTTGGTTGCTTCCCAACGCAAAACGGCCAATGGTGAAATACTTCTTAAAGAGGCAGCTGCCGCAGCAGGGGACGAATACGAACTGGAATTGATCCGGTTGGCCGAATGGCGATTCGAACCCTGCAGGGGGTGTTTTACCTGCCTTCTTCCAGATAAATCTTGTCCTATCGACGATGATCTTTATCCCCTGGCAGATAAAATAAAGGCAGCCGACGGGATAATTTTGGCATCACCCTGTTATGCCTTAGGTCCTGCTTCTGTTACCAAACTAATAGGGGACAGAATCATTGCGCTGAACCAGCTGCTTGAGGATTTCTGGGGAAAACCCTGTGTTATTATTGCTACTGCCGGAAATCATGGCTGGGAAGGCTATACCCTCTCTGCGTTGATTACCACAGCTAGAAATATGGGGTTAGGAGTAAAAGATGCCTGTATGTTCATAGGGGCATTGCCCGGTGAAGCCGTTTTGGCAGAAGGTGTTCGGGGACGAGTAAGGCTGTTGGGCAGCCGATTGTTTGATGAAGCTCGTCCACCCGAGGAGGGTGAGTGTCCAAGCTGCTGGGCGGATATTTGGAAGTTTCCTCAGCCTGGAATAGCTATTTGTTCCTTATGCGGCCAAGTAGCTGACCTTATTGCTGGGAGAGATGGGGTTATATGGATATTCGGACCTCGCAGCGACAGACAAACGAAAGAGGGGCTTGTACGTCATAACCAAGAGCTGAAGGGTAAGGTTAAAGAGTATTTTTCCCGCCGTGAAGAACTGACTGTTGTCAGAAAGGCTTATAAAGGGGAAGACAACTGGCTTAAACCGCGAACTAAATGAGCAGTTCCTTGAATTCCGATAAATTGGGCTGTTTGAAGAGTATCCTCTTGGTCCTGACATTTATAAAAGACGTACAGATTAGAAAGAAAGCATTTATTTATACAGTAGGTTCAGAATATTTAAAATAATTGCGAAGTCTAAATGTTAGATGAAAGTAGGTGATGTTGAACGTAAAATAGCGTTTGACTATATCTTTGATCTTACGAAGAACCTAGATAAGAAGGAGGGGTCCGAAAATGAATGCAAATGTGCCAATTGTGTATCCAAAGTATCGCTGGTTTGTCATGGTGACGATGATAATTGGGGTTATAGCTCAAGGGGTAATTATGATTGCACCTGCCCCGTTAATTGGTGAGGTGGCAAAGCATCTGGGTCGGGATCTGGGCTTGGTAACATTTACAGTGATGGGGTTATGGACCGTGACTGTCTGTATCGGGGGCATTATCGGCGGAGCCATTGTTGATAGAGTAGGTATTGTCAAAGTGTATTTAGTCTGTGGTATATTGCTGATCTTGTCAGCCGTCTTGTTACCATTTGTTGGCCCAAATCTACCTGCCATAATTTTGCTCCGGCTAGTCGGGGGACTTGGTACCGGACCGATCATTACAACTATATCTCGCATGGCAGCGGAATGGTTCCCATTCAAAGAGCGTGGGCTGATAACTGGGGTTCAGGGCATGTCTACTGCTTTAGGAGTATTCGTAGGCTTTGGAGCCTCACCTGCTGTTTTCAGTGCAACCCAATCCTGGACAGTAACAATGGTTTGGATGGCTTGCCCGGCAATTATTTTTTTAGTTTTTTCTATAATAATGATTTTTGGCCCGAAGGCACCAGAATTGATAGCGGAAGAACATGAAGACGTTCAAGCCGCCAAAAACGATTTTAAGTTGGCCTTAGGGGAGCCTATCATTTACCTGTTAATTGTCTATGTATTTTTATTCAACTGGTTAATCCAAGGTATCAATGACCTTACACCAGGATATTTTGCGATTCCGTTACCGGTGGGCGTTGGTTGGGGACCAATGGTGGCTGGACAATTGATGATGATCTTTCAGTTTGTGTTTATGATTGGTTCGTTGGTAAGCGGTTGGCTTCATGACAAGGTTTACAAAGGTAATACCAAGTTGCAGATTATGCTATCGTTTCTTCTAACGGGTGTATACTTCTTTGTCAAGTTATCAGGGGTAACGGGACAAGGACCTAATCCTCTATTACTAGTGGTCATGTTGGTAACAGCATTTTTCATGGGCCAGGGTATCGCCACGACTATGGCGTTTATCGCCAAGAGTTATCCGGAGCATATTACGGGTAAAGTGGGCGGTATGGCGATGGGATTAGGCTTAATTGGTGGTACAGTAGGCGTTGGTTTAGGCTCAAGTGCGCTAACTGCAACACATACTTACCAGCTTTCGATCCTTATCGTAACCATTGTTGCTATCGTAGGTTTCTTCGCAGCGATGGCCTTTAAAAAGCCAAAAGCTTTTGCACATCTACATGAGAAATCTGCAATGATTGCTAATAACAATTCAAAGACACTATGAATTAGTTTATCGTAGAATATTAGGCTTGGTCACGGGTCTATTGTATAACCCGTGACCAAAATCAATCCAAAGGCCATTCTGTCTATAGCCGGGAGTAAGTTTATTTCATGGAAAGTGTATATGCCAAAAAATATAAATACACTAGGTAAGAGGGTAGAGCATTTTGGAAGAAATCGTACTAGAAATCGATGGACTTGAAGTCAAAACTAAAAAGGGTAAGACAATACTAGAGGCAGCATTAGAAGCGGGAATTTACATCCCCAACCTCTGCCATCACCCAGATCTTAAGCCCATCGGTGCTTGCCGGGTATGTGTTGTTGAGGTCGAAGGTTTGCCTGATCTACCCACTGCCTGTACCATTAAAGCAAAGATGGGAATGGTGGTGAAGACCAAGACGCCCAAGGTTGAGCAGATACGGCGGCTTGCTGTAGAGTTAATGCTAACCGTACATCCAGCAGACTGCTCCACCTGCCCAAAATATGGTAAGTGCGAATTTCAGTCTCTTACTCAGTATGTAGGTGTCTCTAGTGGAAGATTAAGAAACAGACATAAAGCGCTTCCGGTTAACACTGCTAATCCGCTTTTTGTGCATGATCTCAGCAGGTGTGTCCTGTGCGGGCGATGTGTGAGAGCCTGCCAGGAACTACGTGGGGTAAAGGTACTTGATTACAACAAGAAAAACGGCGAGGCCTATATCAGTCCTGTTCTGGATCTTCCCTTAGCTGATGCGGGTTGCAAGTTCTGTGGAGCTTGTGTTGAGGTTTGCCCTACAGGTACGATCAGGGATCATGATGGACTTTTAAAGACGGGAGTTATTCGCAAGGAGTCACTTGTTCCCTGCAAAACCACTTGTCCCGCTGGCATTGACATACCCCGGTATATTCGTTTGATCCGTGAAAATAAGCCTTCGAATGCTGCTGCGGTGATCAGGGAGAAGGTTCCTTTTCCGATGAGCCTTGGTTATGTATGTAACCATCTCTGTGAAAACGCCTGCCGACGCAAAGAAGTGAACGAGTCTATTTCAATTCGTGACCTTAAGCGCTTTGCTGCTGAAAATGATGATAAGCAGTGGAAGAATAAATCCAAGCTGGCGCCGTCAACAGGCAAGAGGGTAGCCGTAGTGGGTTCAGGACCAGCCGGGCTGACCGCAGCTTATTATTTGGCAAAGCAGGGTCACGATGTCACTGTATTTGAAGAATTACCATTGCCTGGCGGCATGCTTAGATTCGGTATACCGGAGTACAGACTACCCACACAGGTAATTGCCGATGAAGTCAAAGAAATTGAAAGCATAGGTGTACAGATCAGGACAAATACGAGGGTGGATTCCTTAGATACTCTTTTTGAAGAAGGCTACAAGGCCGTCCTTGTAGCAGTCGGTGCTCATCAAGGGGTAAAATTGCCTATTCCTGGGGCTGACCTTGACGGAGTACTTGTTAATATAGCTTTCCTCAGAGATACGAGGCTCGGCAATAAAGTCCATGTGGGTAAAAGGGTAGTTGTCCTCGGCGGTGGGAATGTCGCCTTTGATTGCGCCCGTGTTGCCCGCCGTCTCGGTGCCAGCGAGGTTCACATAGCTTGTCTGGAATCAAGAGAAAAAATGACGGCCAGTTCGGAAGAGATTAAACACGGAGAAGAAGAGGGCATTATCATCCATCCTTCCCAAACCTTTGTCAAACTTACTGGCGAACAAGGGCATGTTACAGGCGTTGAGTGTCTTGATGTAGAGTCATTTGTCTTAGAGGAGGACGGAAGAGCAAAAATTATTGTTGTCGAAAGTTCAGAACACATTCTACCGGCAGACACTGTTATCTTCGCCGTCGGGCAACGTCCGAAAGATATTGATAAGTTCGGCTTGACCATTGGTCGAGGAAATACGATTTTGGTTGATCCGGATACCCTAGCTGCAAATAAGGAAACTGTCTTTGCGGCTGGCGATGTCGTGACTGGTACGATCTCGGTTATTAAGGCAATAGCTGCTGGCAGAAAGGCAGCTGTCGCAATCGATAAATCACTTGGTGGGGACGGTAGGATAGAAGAGGAATTGGCACCGATAGAAGAGCCCAGTGCTTGGATTGGCCGAGAAGAGGGATTTGCTTTACAATCTAGGTTCGGATTGAGCAATATGAGCTCTAATAAAGATACTGCTCTGAAAGAGTCGCAACGCTGCTTGCAGTGTGATCTTAGAACCTTGATTACCGAAAAGAAATTCTGGGGGGATTATGTTCGATGACATTTGAACAAATACAGCACAAAGCAATAGCTGAATGGAGGTATTTGGAAGATAATCAAACCCCTCGCATTTATATTAACACTTCGGAATGCGGCCGCTCCTCCGGGGCGTTACAAGTGCTGGAACAATTTAAAGTTGAGTTTGAACAGAGCAACATCAAGGCCAAGATAGTAGAAGTGGGATGTATTGGAAGCTGCTGCCTTGAACCCTTAATTTTTATTGCCAAGCGTGGCCGCCCTCGTATTGGCTACAGCAAGGTTACTCTGGAAATTGTTTCTCAGCTTGTAACAGATTATCTCGTTAATGATAACCCGAGGACCGACTTGGCCATAGGTACAATCGGTAAGGGTATAATTGAAGGCCTTCCCGACTTTTTCGAACTGCCCATTTTTAGGCATCAAGTGAAAATAGCAACCCGCAATTGCGGAATAATCGATCCTGCAAATATCGACCACTATATTGCTAACGGCGGCTATAGTGGGCTAGCCAAGGTACTAAGTATGACCCCTGAGCAGGTTATTGAAGAAGTTCGCAAGTCTGGACTGAGGGGGCGAGGTGGTGCAGGTTTTCCTACGGCAGCTAAATGGGAAGCCTGTCACAATGCCCCAGGTAGTGTGAAATATATGATTTGTAATGCTGCTGAAGGTGATCCCAGGGCTTATTCAGTCAAGCATTTGCTGGAAAGCGACCCTCATGCTGTTTTGGAGGGGATGCTGATCGGGGCCTATGCTGTAGGCGCAGCCCAAGGCTACATTTATATCAACGAAGATAATGGCTTGGCCATTGAAAGGCTTAGAAAAGCTTTGCAACAAACTGAGACTTACGGGCTTTTAGGTCATAATATCCTAGGTTCCGGTTTCAGCTTTCAGGTAGAGATTTATAAGGGAACAAGCGACTTTGTTGGCGGCGTTGAGACAGCCATGATTAGTGCCATGGAGGGCAAAAGGACTATGTCGTATACCCGTCCTCCCTATCCAGCTGCATCCGGACTGAGAGGTAAACCGACCTGTATCAATAGCACCGAGACTCTGGCCAACGTATCGGCAATTATTCAAAAAGGTGCCGAGTGGTACGCTGGTTTTGGTACTGATAAGAGTAAAGGGAGCAAGTTATTAACCTTGACCGGCGAGGTGGGGTGCCCGGGAGTTATCGAAGTGCCAATGGGGACCACGCTCCGTCAGATTGTATATGAAATTGGTGGGGGCATAACAGGCAGCCAGGATTTGAAGGCAATCCTGATTGGCGGTCCCACGGGAGGTTGTTTACCGGCCAGTGCACTGGACCTTCCGGTTGACTTTGATCATCTAGCGGTAGAGGGCGCGATTATGGGTTCCGGAACAATTATGGTTGCCGCTACCAATACCTGTATGGTTTATTTGCCAAAAGACTGTCTTTCCTTTACTAAGGTTGAATCTTGCGGTAAGTGTGTGCTGTGTCGGGAAGGAACTGCACAACTACTAGCTATTCTGACTGACATTACGGAAGGTAAGGGTAAATCTGATGATCTTGACTTGTTATTGGAATTAGGTGAGGGTATGCAGTCTGGGTCAATCTGCAGTTTGGGAAGGACGGCACCCAACCCGGTGCTGACTGTAATCAAGTATTTCCGTGATGAGTTAGAAGCACATATCAAGAAGAAGAGGTGTCCTGCACTTGTTTGCAAAAAGTATATCACTTATCACATTTTGGGCGATAAGTGCCAGGGCTGTCAGATATGCTTAAAGAACTGCCCGGACGAGGCCATCCTCGGCGAGGAACTGATGATCCATGTAATAGACCAGGACGAGTGTACAAAGTGCGGGGTCTGCTTGGAAGTATGCCCCTCCGAATATAGCGCGGTGACAAAGGCTGGCGGGGTAAAACCTAAGACTCCCGACGAGCCGATCCCTGTAGGAAGTTGGAGAAAAAGGTAAACAAAAGGATACCTAATTATTTTTAAGGAGAGATGATCATGAAAGAAGTGAATGCGGATGTAGCCATTATTGCAGCCGGTCCGGCAGGGTTGGCCGCTGCCGTTGCTGCAGCGGAAAATGGCGCCAGTGTTATGGTTTTCGAAAAATCCAACGTAACAGGCGGATGTGGCAACATGGCTATGGGACCTTTCGGGGTTGAAAGTAGACTGCAAAAGAAACAGATTATCGGGCTTACAAAAGAAGAAGCTTTTAAAATGCATATGGACTTCAACCATTGGATTCTGATGCCCGATTAGTGCGGGCATTTATCGACAAATCCGGCAGTACGATCGATTGGTTAGAGGATATGGGAGTAGAATTTCTGATGGCGGCCAGACACTTTGTAGATTCTCAACCAACTTGGCATATTATAAAAACACATAATGGAGCTCACGGAACCGGGGCGCTTATTTATAAGGCCATGACGGAAAGAGCAGAAGAACTTGGCGTGAAATTCTTTCTTAATACGCCTGTTAAAAAGATACTTAAAGAAGACGGACGCGTTGTAGGATTTCTGGCTGAAGATAGTTCCGGAGAAACGGTTCAAGCCAAGGCGAAGGCTGTTGTGGTAGCCACTGGCGGCTTTGGTGGTAATGCTGAAATGATCAAGAACTATACCGGATATGAATGGGGACGGGATTTATTTTCCTTTAAAATTCCCGGCATTGACGGGGATGGTCTTAAGATGGCCTGGGAAGTTGGTGCAGCTAAAACTCATATGATGTTGGAAATGTATTGCTCCATTCCAAGGCAACCGGAGTATTGGTACGTTGATGCAGTGTTCCGTCAACCGAACCTGTTAGTTAATTTAGACGGGGAACGTTTCTTTAATGAAGAAGTTATCCAAAACAATACATTTGCCGGCAATGCTATTTCCGGGCAGAAAAATCGCTGTGCTTTTATGATTCTTGATGAAACCGCAAAGAAATATTATCTGAAGAACGGGTTTGACCAATTATGTTATGATGTTCCGATTGAAGACGCCAGTAATTTTGACAGCGAATTGCAAAGCGCTATTGCTGATGGATGTAATGACTTTTTTGTAGCAGATACTCTGGAAGAATTAGCGGAAAAAGCAGGGATTAACGTAGAAAATCTAAAGAAAACTGTTGCTGAATATAACAAAGCCTGTGAGAGTCGTGACTCATTGTTTAACAAGAACTATAAATATCTGAAACCTATCAAGAAAGCTAAATTTTACGCTGGTAGATTGGTACCAAGTGGTTTCGGAAGTTTGGGCGGAATTAAAATTAATTATAAAGCGGAAGTGCTAGACGAAGGATTTGAAGTCATACCGGGGCTTTATGCGGCAGGCACAGATGCTAATTCCATCCATTCTGACAGCTATACATTCATAATGCCGGGTAATACCATGGGGTTTGCCATCAACAGCGGACGGATCGCCGGTGAAAGTGCTGCAGAATATGTAGAAACTCTTTGACACTCCCCTTGGATGAATCTAGGGGATTCTAGGTTCATCATACCGACTTATGCCGTGTACTCCCCAAGCTTAAACCGTGTGTCCCACGGCAAAGAAATTTATCCTGCCAGCCTTAATCCTTCTCTAAGGATATTTTTGGCGGCGTTTTCATCTCGATCATGATACAAGCCACAAATTGGGCATATCCATTCTCGCAGGTTCAAGTTTTTTACATCCTTATTGCGATAACCACATGCGGAACAAAGCTGACTGGATGGGAATGTTTTGCCGATGATTGATAATTCCCTTCCATACCATCCCGCTTTATATTCCAGCATTGACCGGAATTCAGACCAAGAAACGTCGGCTATCGACTTTGCTAGATTATGATTTTGAATCATGTTCTTAACCTGCAAATCTTCCAAACAGACCGTTTGATTTTCACGAATTAGTTTAGTTGTTAGCTTATGCAAAAAATCCTGACGGCAATTGCGAATAGTTTCATGGGCCTTAGCAACTTTTTTTCTCGCTTTGTCTCGGTTGAGACTTCCTTTTTGTTTTTTAGATAACTTGCGTTGGAGCCGTTTAAGCTTACGTTCGTGTTTGCGATAGTGTTTAGGATTCCTAAAATGTTCACCGTCAGAAGTGATGGCAAACTCTTTAATTCCTAAGTCAATCCCTACGGCTTGATCTACTCTTGGCAAAGGTTGAATCTCTACTTCGCAAAGAATTGAGATGAAATAGGTTCCGCTAGGACTTCTGCGAATCGTGGCTGAAATGACCTTTCCGTCAACTTCTCTACTCTTCGCAAAACTTACCCATCCAAGTTTGGGAAGCTTAATCTTGCTATCACTTACCTCAATACTAGATTTATTGGCGTTAGTTCTATAGCTTTGTTTAGGATTCTTTTTACATTTGAAGTTAGGAAACCCCTTTTTCTCTTTGAAGAACTTTTGATAGGCTTTATCCAAGTCTTTAAGAGTTTGCTGGAGGGCCATGGAATCGACTTCTTGAAGCCATTCGATTTGTTTCTTTAATTGTGTGAGTTCAAGACAGCAAGAATTAAAGTTCAGGGTTTTTCGTTCAGCTTCAAATAGTTTAATACGTGCATCAAGGAAGTGATTGTAGACGTATCGAGTACAACCTATAGTTTTGTTAAGGAGTACTATCTGTTCTTTGGTTGGATATAGCCGAAATTTAAAGGCTTTGTGCAAGGCATTACCTCCTCTCTGAAACCTTTTGACTTTCAATATACTGCTTAACAATGGCTAGCGGCGCACCTCCAACAGTAGAGATTAAATACGAATTAGTCCATAACGTTGGCAATTTAGTGGTTAACTCTTTAAACTCCTTTCTAAGTATTCTCGACGATTTTCCTTTGATCGTTTTAATGACCTTATGGACACCAAATTGAGGATCTACTTCAATCAATAGGTGGACGTGGTCGGGCATAATCTCCAGTTCTATTAGTTCGGATTGAAGTTCTTCGCATATCTCCCTTATCAACTCCTTTAAGCGAACTTCAATTGAAAAGATACCATTTTTAAGAGTGATAGAAGGTTTGTTGTTGATTATGTGATTACAGAGCATGAAAATAATTTTAATTTAACCATTGGAACAACCAAGCTTATAAATGAATAAGGGGTACAGAACCCCGTAGCTTAGTAAAATTCAATGTGGTAAGGGTGCGTTTCGCCGCTTCAGAGATGCGATTATTAAGCATGGGATAGAAAAAGAATGGGATTTGTACAAACATGACATTTTGCGAGACCGTCCGTGAATGGTGCGAATTCCATAAAATTGACAATAGATGAGTTGCTTGATTGGAACTTCGTTCTCCGGAGTCTGACCGTGTGCCAAGATCGAGCCACTCAAAATAGTACCCGGAAAGTGGTCAAACGTCCATCAATGTCAGTTCCCCGAAGACAGTTTCTGCAATGATATTTTGGCTGGAAACCAGTAATAGCAGCAAACTGCCTATCTTACGTTTCATTTTCATTATCCTTTTTCGGTGAAGGCTTGTGGGACTTTTGACGCAGGGAGTTAGTAAACCCCAACACTCGGGGCCGGGTGTTTAAGGCCCAAAGCGGTGCTTTAATTAGAATATAGAAAAGAGGCTTTAAAAAGGGATCGTACAAGAAAGGGAATACAGGATGTTTGAAGTCATAAAAAGTGAATACGGAAAAGAGCTTGGAGTGTTTGAATTTGATTATCAAGGAGAGCACTCGTCGTTAGATGCGGTTCTAATAAATGCAAAAATCAAGTTTTATGAAAAGGGTTTACATATTTCGACGGGATTGAGCAGTGAGAGCCTTTTTGTTGAATGGGGCTGTATAAAAGGAATTACTTGCACAAAAAGCAGACAAGCACTCATAAATCTGAAGACCGATGAAGGTGTGATGAAGCTTAAAAAAGAAAAGAAGGAGACCGATATCAGTCAGTTTAAGAGGATGTTAAAAACTCATGTCCCGGGCATTGAAATTGAGTATGTGAAAGCATCACCTGATAATTTGCGTTCTATTGAAATGAAACGTGCTGAAAAGCTCTATGAAGAACAGGAGCGAAGGGTTGATGAATTTGTAAGAAACTGTGGGGGCGAAGATGACCTGGAAATTGAGGAGGCCTGGCAAAAATACCTTGAAAATCATCTTCAGTTTCCTTTTGAAGCCGAAATTATAGATGATCCTGGTCCTTTGAAAGTTGGCGATATTATCAAGGTAACAGCAATTGAAGGTATTTTTGGTTTATATGGTATCGTCGTGAAAGCAAGAATGGGCAGAAAGCAGTTTTC
>LADV01000138.1 GCA_000961805.1 Peptococcaceae bacterium BRH_c23
AGTTCATCTCCGGTAGCATGGCCAAAGGAGTCATTAATCAGCTTAAGCCCATTGACGTCTGCCATCACAAGAGTCAAGGGATAATTTCTTTTGACATCGAGTCGTTTTAACTCTTCTTCGAAAAATCGCCGGTTATAGAGACCAGTCAGTTGATCATGGAAGCTTAGATAAAGAATTTTCTCTGCAGAAAGCTTAGTATCCGTCACATCCTGAATCATGCCAATTAAACGAATCGCATTGCCTAGGTCATCAAACTCAACTTTTGCAAAGCCATGCACCCAGCGTTCCTCTCGATCAGAAAAACGGATGATTTTGTACTCATAATCGAATCGGTCTTGGTCAAGCTGCCTCTTAGAAGAAAAACTGAAAGCTTTGGCTCGCCAATCTGGATGAATAATCTCCAGCAAAGCATCCAGCGTGTTCGGATAGGTCGAATCAACTCCAAAAATCTCATGAACCTCTGGTGAAGGCCTTAACTCTCTCGTTTGGAGATCTATAACATAGCTCCCCAAACCTGCTACTTTTTGAGATTCATGTAACAAAGTATTGTGTTGTTCCAAGACGGCATTGAGCTCATCTAGCTGACTCGTACGCATTTTGATCTTATCTTCAAGTTCCTCATTCAATTTCCGGATGTCTTCTTCAACCTTCTCACGCTTGACGATCTCCTCCTCAAGCAGCGCATTACTTTCTTCAAGCTCACTATTTAGGTCCTCCAGTTGGGCTGTTCTTTCCAGGACTCTGCGTTCGAGCTCGGCATTTAATTCTCTGATTTCTTCTTCAACTTGTTTTATTGCGCTGAAAGCACTCCACAGCTCACCGGTTTTTTGCTTGACCATCCGTTGAAGCGTCCTATTCCAGATAAACAACACCAAGGCCACCAGAAAAGCGGCAACCCCAATGATCACAATCACTCTGAATAAGGGATTTACATAGAAGGGTGCACTCGTCAAGCCAAACCACTTTTTATCAATGGCCTGATATTCACTCTCAGAAATCTGCGCAAATCCATCATTAATGGCAGGCATAAACCCCGAATGCCCTTTTTTAATAGCTCTGAAAAATTGGCTGGTGTATAAGGTAGCGCTTGAATAATTAAAATTATCTTGGATTCCCAGTTTGTACAGATAGTAGAGGGCCGGGGCTTTTCCCAGCGTAAATATCACGGCCTTCTGATCTTTAGCGGCTTGGATAACAGCTTCGGTCGTATCATATTCTTTAATATTGGTGATGCCATGTTCTTTGAGAACATTGATACTGTTATCCCCTTTTTTCACGGCTACCGTAAATCCCTTTAAAGAATTGACATCGGTAATCCCGGAAATATTTTTCTGAAAGAATATGGGGACTTCAATCGTGGCATAGGGCTTTGAATAATCAAAAATCTTAACTCTGTCATCATTATAGGAGATGGTATCAATGACATCGAAGTCGCCTTGCATCATACTCTGATAGGCCTTATTCCAGGTCATCCCGGTGATATTCACTTTTATCCCAGTCTTTTGCTCAAAGAGTTTCCACTGGTCAATCGTGATTCCTTGCAAATCACCCTGATTGTTGCGAAAAGAATAAGGGGGATAGTTGTCATCCATAACCACGTTGATCGTTTTTATGACAGGGGGAGCAGCAGTGACGTGAGATGGATTAATTAGCAAAAATAATAGCAATCCTAGGATCCAATAAATATAATAATTTCGATGCGCAGTTTTTATGATACATAACCTCCCGTGCTACCCCAACATTGACCAAATGTGACTCCGTCAGTTGCCAGCTTCGACTCTTTTAGTACAATTACACTTCCTGTCTTCTGAAAAACGACTTAAAGCATTTTTTTCACAGATAATTTTATATAATTCTCTGTAATTTGTAGAAATCCTGCAAACCTATTTTAAATGCTAATCGAGCTGTTGGTGTTGAAATTGTCAAAACAGCAGGAACAGGCAGTGCATTTGTCGAAGCAGTAAAAGACTTTTAGGGAGATTTATTACGAAGAAAAGAGATGAGTATTGTTTGAAAAAGAATTTTGTCAATAAATCCTTCAAACATAAACTAAGAGCAACTTATACTCTGCTTATGTTTATAGTTCTGATTCTAATATGTGCTATTTTATATTATCAAGTGGGCAACATTGTAAAACCCCTTATTAGTCATATCGGTTTACAGGTTGTTGATGGTGAAGCACAATATCTTGGAGAGCGGTTTGATAGTCAAGGCAATATGTTAGAACACATTGCCAGTTCGGAGATACTTAAAAAAGGAGAATTTAATAGTATCAAGAGAGAGATAGACAATCAAATGATTAGACATCAGGATGTATGGCTATCCATGAAATACAAGTGGGTGACTGGTGCTGAATATGATAATAACCCCAGTAATATTAAACCGTCGGTTGGTTTTGAGAAGGAATTATTAGCTGGAGATAAACTTACTTTGATATCAAAACCTATTGTTGATGACAGGGATGGTGACTATATTATCTATATTGGTACAAAGGTTATAGATAATGAGGGTAAAGTAAAGGGATTAACCATCATTAGCGTACGGATTAAACAATTAATGGGATCATTTGGAAAAGAGAAAATGAGCCAATTTACAAAAATTTGGTTTTTCGATTCAAGAGGCAAAATTATAAATCCGGATATGGAAAAACGGCCAATACCGGATATTAAAAATTTTAAAGAACTAATCTCAGTTAAGCCTACAGGAGAAGTGAAAATTACTACTCCACAAGGGGAAACAAATTATCTAATTTATTCTCAAATACCTAATACTGAGGGCTTATATTTAGCAATAGGATTAGAAAATCGTGAATCTTCAGAAGCTATGAGGTTTTTATTATTCTTAATTTTCGGGGGTGCATTGTTTGCTAGCCTTTTAATTTTCATTGCGGCTAACAAAATGACGAATGTGATGACAAAACCGTTAACTCGAATGGTTGAAATTATCCAGGACTCTGATGGTACAAATATTGAGATACCAAAGGACCTTAAGGCTAGTAAAGATGAGGTTGGAATCCTTGCTAATACCATTGACCAAATGGCACGTAATATTCGTAAGAATGTACAAGCACTTAACAGCGAAATCAAAGAACGTCAAAAGGCTGAAAAAGAGTTGATTCAATTAAATGTGGAACTAGAGTGTCGTGTTAAAGATCGAACCCTAGCCTTAACAGAGGTCACTAATAGTTTAGCTATTTCGGAAGATAGATTCAGAATTGCGATGGAAGCATCGCATATTGGGTTATATGATTCAGATTGTGCCAATAATGCCTTGGTGGTTAATGGCGTTTTCCTTAAATTAATCAATGCGCCGGGGTATCAGCAGGATCTCATCAAAGAGTGCGATTGGGTTCAGTTCAATGGGCAATTGGAAGATTTCGTATACGGAAAAGATCTCTCGAATCTTGCCCCGATTAATGACGATAATTCGCTGGTGATAGGAGAAGACTTTTATACTGAGGTTCGATTAAAAGAAGATCCAAATAGTTGGTTTTCATTCATAGGAAAAGTCATAAAAAAGGATGAATCTGGAAAAATACTAAGGTTTATAGGGGTTTTGCAAAATATAACTGAAAGAAAACGGACCGAAGTCGAGCTAAAGGCTGCTATGGTAGAAGCAGAAGAAGCAAGCCAGGCAAAAAGCCAATTTCTGGCCAATATGAGTCATGAAATTAGAACACCTATGAATGCAATTATGGGACTTACTCATTTGCTAGGTCAATCTGATTTAAAAGATCACCAAAAAAATTATGTTTCGAAAATAGAGGGAGCCTCTACAATACTCCTTAGAATTATCAATGATATTCTGGATTTTTCAAAAATTGAAGCCGGGAAACTTGAAATAGAAAACATCGAATTTAATATCGATAAGGTACTAGAGAATGTATCAAATTTATATACAATTTCTGCTACGAATAAGGGTATTGATATTAATTTTGATATAGGGGAAGCCGTTCCGGACGTATTAATCGGGGATCCACTTCGCTTAGAACAAATCCTATCTAATTTGACGACCAATGCAATAAAATTCACGAACCAAGGAGAAGTCAATGTCTCGGTAAGGGTTCTCGATGAAACAGAAAACAAAGTTAAACTCCATTTTAGTGTTACCGATACAGGGATTGGGATACCAGAGGAGCATATCGGAAGACTGTTCACGTCGTTTACCCAGGCAGATGGTTCAATGACCAGAAAATATGGTGGGACAGGGCTTGGTTTAACCATTTCAAAGCAACTGGTAGAACTTATGAAAGGTGAGATTTGGGTAGAAAGCGTTTTTGGTGAAGGTGCTTCCTTTCAATTTGTTATCCAATTTGATAAAGTTTTAGATGTGATTAAACCCAGTTATTCAGACTATCCGGATTTACAAGGAAAAAAAGTCTTAGTGGTAGATCATAATAAAACGTCATTGATCATCCTTGAAAGAATGCTTCGTTCCTTTTCCTTTGAGGTCACAGCGCTTAGAGATCCTTTTGAAGCCATTGAACTGCTTCAAAAGGAAGACTATGATCTTCTTGTGATCGATTTTAATCTCCCTGAATTGTCAGGGCTTGAATTGTATAAAAGGTTAATAGCTAATACCGAAATCACATTGCCCAAAACTATCTTCGTGAGTGCTACCGGACGTGAAAGTTATTATAATCAAGTAAACCAATTGGGAGTTAAGAATTTCTTAGTGAAGCCGATTAATCAATCCTTAATGTTTGATGCGGTTATGAATGCTTTAAAAGGAACATCATTGAGTCAAGCGAATAAAGTCCCAAATGAAGAAAGCCACATTATGCATCAAAGGGCGCTTGCGGATAAACGTGTGCTACTTGTTGAAGATAATGATATCAATCAATTGGTTGCAAAGGATATTTTAGAGCAAGTCGGTATTCAGGTAAGTATTGCTAGTAATGGTGAAGAAGCCATTAAACATGTCCGTGCCAATAAATTCGATGCAGTTCTTATGGATGTGCAAATGCCTATTATGGATGGATATAAAGCCACAGGAATCCTTAGAAAAACCTATTCAAGTTCGGAGTTGCCGATTATTGCAATGACTGCAAATGCACTTAGTGGTGATCGGGAAAAAAGTATCGAGTCCGGTATGAATGATTATATTTCTAAACCCATTGATCCAAAGCTTTTGCTGGAAACCCTTGAAAAATGGCTCTTAGGAAAGAGTGTGGAAAATATAGGGGAATCCATTAAGGCGATTCCCAGTGAAACTATTCAGATATTAGATTTTTATAACACTCTAATTCGACTAGGCAATAAACAAGAGTTTTATTATGACTTATTAAAGAGATACTCAGATAATTATAGCCACTTGGTAAACGATCTTTCTGATCTGAGACTCAATCAACAAGCTGACGAAGCCAAACGAATGATTCATAGTCTCAAAGGCGTTACCGGGAATATTGGAGCTATGAAGCTCAACAGATTTATTGTTCAGTTTGAAGAAGACTATATGTCATATAATGAAAAGAGCTTTGGTGAAAAGCTTGAGGAACTTTCTAATTTAAATGGAGAATTATTAGAGACGATTAAAAGGGTTATTTCGATCAAGGATTCAAAGGAAAAGTCTCTAGTTACTAATTTTGATGTTAATGAAGCATTAAGTAAATTACTAGATGCTTTGGAAAAGGCCCGTGCTAAAGAAATAAGAGATAGTATGAGCGACCTGGTAGCTAATGCTAAAGATATGCGCTATAGTACACAAATCAACGAAATAAAGAAACGTGTTGATCGCTATCGCTTTAAAGAGGCTAGGGCTATGGTCGAAGAAATAATAGATCTTATAAAGGAGTCCAATAATGGATAGTCAAAAAACGATTATGATAGTGGATGACACTGAAATAAATATTGATATTCTAGTTGAGGCACTTCAGGATGATTATGATTTAATTATCGCCATTAATGGGGTAGAGGCGATGGAGTTACTTGAAGAACAAAAACCGGATTTAATCCTATTAGATATCATGATGCCTGAGATGGATGGATATACCGTTTTAGAAGCGATCAAGAAAAATCCTAATTTAAAGCATATACCTGTTATTTTACTTTCAGCAATTACGGATAGTGATTCGAAGACCAAGGGTTTTTTCTTAGGCGCAGTTGATTATGTTACTAAACCCTTTGAAATGGTTGAGGTTAAAGCTAGAGTTAGAACACAACTAAAATTTGAAGAGGCTCGTCTCGTCCTAGAAAATCAGAATCTTTATTTAGAAGAAAAAGTGAAAGAACGGACTAAGCTTCTTGAAAGAACGAATTCCGCTGCCATATACTGCCTTGCAGCTGTAGCAGAGACACGGGACCCGGAAACAGGGGAACATATCAAAAGAACCCAGGCATATATCAGAGAATTGGCACTTGAATTGCGGGGTAAGGATGAGTATAAAGAAGTTCTAACCAATGACTATATTGAGCTGTTATATCAATCCGCTCCTTTACATGATATTGGTAAAGTTGGGGTAAGGGATAGTATTCTTCTGAAACCGGGACGCTTGACTGAGGAAGAATTTGAAGAAATGAAAAAACACACCATTTATGGTGGAGAATCCTTAATGGTGGGTATTAAGGAATTAGGAGAAGATTCATTCTTGACCCTGGCGAAGGAAATTGCCTTAACACACCATGAAAGATGGGATGGGACAGGATATCCAAGAGGCTTATCCCAAACGGAAATTCCCATATCGGGACGGCTTATGGCACTCAGCGATGTGTATGATGCACTTATTAGTAAGAGAGTTTATAAAAACGCATTGCCCCATGATGAAGCTAGAAATATCATTCTAGAGGGCAGAGGAACTCATTTTGACCCAGATATTGTAGATGCTTTTATCATAACAGAAGTTAAGTTCATTAAAATTATGAGTAGATTTAGGGACAGATTGACTGCGGAGAACTACATTGAAACACTTGAAACAAAAAATCCCGGAAAAACTGGAAGTTGAGACATGAACAATAGAAGAACCGAGGCTTCGCCTCGGTTCTTCTATTGTTAGGTAGTAATGTGTAGTCTGCTGTATTCCAAATCGTCTTTACCTAAAATGAAATTCGTGCCAGTGAATATTAATAAAACCTATGGACCAAAGACCACTGATTGGTCTTCTTACGAGTTTTACCAGCGTAGTTATTGTCAATGATATATGAAAAAGGTATATTTAGGTAAGCTTACTGAAAATGCAAAGTCTTTAATGAGGGGTGGACGCATTTGTATACGAAATCTACAAGGATCACGGGAGGGTACTGTGGAATTTAATTGTAATTGGAACCGGAAATACACCACCATCGCGATGTACAGCTTCATTGTCATTGCGTCCAGCATCCTGTTCTTTCTTATCATGTCGGGACTGGACAACTTCACCCGAGTATTAGGGGGTTATTTTTCCGCCCTCGACCCCTTTATCTACGGGTTCGTCATCGCCTATCTCGTGAACTTCTTTTTAAACTTCTTCAAAGAGCAGTTGGGAAAGATTCCCTCGCTTAAAAAAATCAGAGAATCGCGGTTCCATATACTGTCCCTTCTCTTAGCTTATCTGGTTTCCGGGTTTCTTGTGTATCTCTTCCTCGCCTTCATTTTCCCGCAGCTCTTCGCTAGCATCACCGGGCTTGTCCGGAACATCCCAGACTACGTCCGCTCCTCGACGGAATACATCAAAAATCTATCGGACGATATTCTTCTTCTACCACCGGAAGTCGTCGATTTTATCAATGTACGCTTGGACGAGTTGGTGGTCTTCATTAATAACATCGCCCAGGACCTGGTCCCCATAGCGCTTTCCTTCCTTCGACACACCGCCCTCTCCGTCTGGAACCTATTTCTCGGCATTATCATCTCTATCTACATGTTGGCAGAAAAAGAGCGGTTCATCAGTATGGCAAAGAAAGTCAATTATAGTGTCTTCAACGTGAAGCTTGCAGACAAAATCCTCGAGCTTTTAGGACGCACCCAAAGAATCTTCAGTAGGTTCCTGGGAGGAAAAATCCTAGACTCCTTAATTATCGGCTTATTAACGTTCATCATCCTCACCATAGTGGATATGCCCTACACGCTGCTGGTTACGTTTATCGTTACTGTAACTAACATCGTCCCGTTCTTCGGACCCTTCATCGGAGCCATTCCTTCGGTGATCATCATCTTCTTCGAATCGCCGATCATGGCCTTCTGGTTCCTGATCATTATCTTTTTCCTTCAGCAACTGGACGGGAATGTCATCGGACCGAAAATCCTGGGAGATTCCCTGGGCATTTCTTCTTTCTGGATTCTCTTTGCCATCATTTTAGGTGGTAAGTTCTTTGGGTTTATCGGACTGATTATCGGTGTTCCGCTCTTTGTCCTTATCTACTCCATCGTCAAAGAGATTGTGGAAGTGCGCTTGAAAGCCAAGGGACTTCCGGTGGATACGAAAGATTATCTGCACAAATAGGTGTAATCTCAATCCTTTGGTGGATTTTAATTAAAATATTCGATGTATCAGGTTAACAAAGACCGATCACAAATGATGTACCTTGGTCGCTATGGAGTCTAAGCAGGAAAAGGAGCGTTATTTAATGTCAGATTCACAAGAGAAAATTTCCGTACAAGAAATACTTAGACAACGAGTTTCTTTGCGTCAGTATGCTGATTGGCCAGTTAAGGACGATGACATTATGACAATTATTGAGGGCGCCGACCGCCGGGAATATGATGATGTATTCGATGATTATAGTCTCGGATCAAGACTTAAAACAGCGCTTGAGCGAGACGTGTGATGATCAACCGTTTATCGCTAAAGCTCCGCTGGTTATTGTTTTCCTAGCAGATCTGCAGAGATGGTATGATTATTATCATGATTTGGGGGTTGCAGATTTTTGTATAGAACGAGAGCGGGAATTTTCTGGGCCAGATGAAGCGGGTTTATTGTTAGCAAGCTGCGATGCCTTAATTGCGGCCCAAAATGCTGTAATTTCGGCAGAAGCTCTTGGAATTGGATCGTGTTATATCGGAGATATAATGGAGAATTATGAAATACATAAAGAACTACTCAATCTTCCCCCGTATGTGTTCCCGATCACTATGCTCTGTTTTGGGTATTACCCGGAGGGCGAACGACCAAAGCCGAGGGATCGTTTCGATTCCAAATATATTGTGTCCGAAAATAAATATCAGCGCCTAACTGAGAAAGATCGGAAAGCTATGTTTGCAGCTCGGGCAGAAGGATTCAATCCCAATGGGACAGATAGTACAGAGCGGGGGCGAAGTATGTGGGCCCGAGTTAAAGGAAGAACGGAAAACGATCTATTACGACTTCCCTTCAAAAGAGCGTATATGTTTCGTCCGGGTTATATCCATCCGACAAAGGGTTTAAAAAGGACTAATAAATATTATCGCGCCATCTCATGGCTTTATCCTGTCGTAAAGCATCTTATTCCAAATCACACAATTTCCATGAGAGAACTGGGCATTGCCATGATTCATACTGTTAATAAAGGTTACGATAAATCAATCCTAGAGTGTAAGGATATTGCAAAGTTAGCCAATACATAGATATGGTTTTTGACTATGGAATTATTTTATATATTGGAATATAATCATCTTAAAAATATTTAAGATGAGGAGACCTATGGCACATAGAAGTATAAAATCTGGATTCCATCAATTGAGCGAACGACTTAATCGATTTCCTCAAGGGGCTCCGCCTTCCGAATATTTATCTAAGATCCTTAGTGTCTTAATGAATGATAAGGAAGCGAGAGTCATGTCGGCGTTACCCATAAAACCCTTCACAATCCAGACCGCCAGCGCAGCATTAAGAAAGAGTCAAGAAGATACTGAAAAGATACTGAAAAGATACTTACAGAACTTGCTTCTCGGGCCATATTGATTGATATTGAGAGTACGAAGGGCGAGAGAACCTTTCTTTTACCACCGCCTATGGCAGGTTTCTTTGAATTTTCCCTGATGCGTATCCGAGAAGACCTTGATCAGACCTTAATTTCTGAACTATTTTACCAATACTTAAATGTTGAAGAGGATTTTGTCCGGGATTTATTTGTGACTGAAACAAAGCTGGGAAGAATCTTTGTGAATGAACAAGCCTTAAGCACAGCGAATAATTTGCATATTCTGGATTACGAACGAACAAGCGAAATTATCAAGCTTGTGCTGCCCCCTTAGAGATATGCATGACCTTTGGGACTACCGCTGCAAGCCTCATAAAATATGGCCATGCCAGGGAAGTTGGCGTTTCAGAATGTTTGGGTTTGCTTGAAAAGGCTTACGACCACAATCTGGTTCAAATAGGGGAAAACGAACAAGAAGGGTTACCCTTTATTTGTAATTGTTGTGGTTGCTGCTGCGAAGCTCTGCTGGCCATCAAGAAATTCGGCACTTTAAATGCCATAAATACAACTAATTTTCTGCCTGAGCTTAGGAAAGATCTTTGCAACGGCTGCGGAAGGTGTGTCTTGGCCTGTCCAGTGGGAGCTTTAAAGGTAGTTTCACAATCCGTCACACATGATAAAGTAGTAAAGAAGGTAACGTTGGATGAAGAAGTATGCTTAGGTTGCGGTGTTTGTGTCAGAGCCTGTAACCGTGGATCGATCAAACTTAAGCACAGGAACAAACGGGTTATTACTCCGGTAAATTCTGTACATCGAATCGTGTTGTTGAGTATCGAAAGAGGGAAACTCCAGAATCTAATTTTTGATAACCAGGCTCATTATAGTCACCGGGCTATGGCAGCGATCCTGGGGGCTATTTTAAAAATGCCTCCTATCAAACAAATCATGGCTAGTGAACAGATGAAATCAAAGTATCTTGCGGCTTTAGTTAGAAATTATAAGTGATCAATGAAAGCCGTAATTTCTTGATACTGAGCTTCAAGGAACTCCTTTTTTGAAAAGGTGTTAAGATGCTGTCGAGAGCGCGCAAAAACACGAATTCTTGTAAATAGAAACAGCTGCTGGGCAGGGTTTGGCAGAAAAATGCAGAATTAAGTCATTGCTAAGACTTTGCTACAGCAAAGATTTGATTGGCTTGCTCAAATTGTGGGGAAATAGGTGGAAAGTTCAATGAGAGCCGTGTGTATAGATTTTGAAACAGCGAACGGCATATAAAAAAGTATTTAAATAAGGATAGAGGGTCAAGAAAGGAAAATAGCATGTCTAGTAATATCAAGAAAGATGCAGAATGGGCTGAAGCAAAAAAGAAATGTAGACTTAACGAAGAAACTGTGAAAATGGCCAAAGAGATGGGATTAAACCCAAGAAGTCTTATTAAAAATATACCCAACAAAAATGAACTGTGGAAGGCGCCGGTAAGTATTTGGATTCGGGAAATATATCAAGAACGCCAAGAAAAGGCCCTCAAGAAAAAGGCTCAGAAAGAAAAGGCCTCAGAATAATTAAATTATGTAGAGATTGTCAGAAACGCTAATGAAATCTCAAAACGGCAATAGTAGGGATATGAAAGAGGATGAAAAGAATAGATAAACAGTGAGAACAGCAGCTACCTTATTTAAGGTTAGCTGCTTTTGCTTTTTAAGCCAGTAGGCTAAGATTATTTCACACCTGACCGAGTTCATAAAAGGTTGAAAGACTACTAGATATCTCGATTCATATTAGCTTGCATAGTTGTCAATGATATATGAAAAAGGTATATTTAGGTGAGTCTTAGATAATATTTGCAAAGAATAGGGCGACTGAAAGAGGAGATCGGTATGAAACGACTCGAACAAGTTCTTAAAAATCCCAAGAAAACGATTTCTGATCAGGAACTACAACAGATCTTCCAAGAATCAGATTATGACCTCTTTCACACTGAAGTTGAAAGGTTGGTAGAGCGCGGAATTCTTAGTCCAGTAAAGTCTGCCAAGAGCAATGGACGCTTGCCGCCTCTCTTTAATAAATATCGAATTATCAAACCGCAAGCTGATAATACCGGTTACCTTGAGTCGATTCGTCGCCTCAATCCGGTTTTAAACCTTTCCGGTTATTTGCAAAGACCGGAATTATATAAAAAGCACTTGGAGATTATTGAAGGGATCAGTCGATATTTGTGGTTTGCTAAGGATTTATTAAAAATGCCCATGTCCCGTAAGGAACGGTCATTTTCGGTGTGGGGCAGGGAAAAGATGTTGGATGAGCATAGGGCCTTAGTTATGGAAGTGCTAAAGTTTAATCGCTTAGACGAGAACTTTCTTAATTATTACGATACTCCGGAACCGTTTTTTGAGTATATTCATGACCGTGGCGAGCCCATGACTATCTTAGTGATCGAGAATAAAGACACTTGGTTTACCTTCAGAAAGCTGATGCAAGCTACGGGCAAAAATTGCATTACAGGCAGGGTCGTCAATGTGCTCCTGTATGGTGAAGGAAATAAAATTACTAAACAAAGGGCCTTGGAAGACTATAGCGCCACTATGTTAGGTGGACAAGGGGACCAGGCTGGCTCTTCTGGACAGGCAGCCCGCTTTCTCTACTTTGGTGATCTCGACTGGGAGGGTATCCGTCTGTTTTTTCGTACCCGCGAAGCCAACCCGACCCTCGAGCTAAAACCCTTCTCCCCTTTGTACCGGCTTATGCTCGAAATGGGTCAATCGCTTGAACTGCCAAAATCTCTCGATCAAAGAGGAGTTAGTGCTCCACTTTCAGAATTTCTCGCCTTATTGGGATTGCCTGAGGAGGAGAGCCTCGGAGCTTGGTTGGCTGAGGGTAAGTACATACCTCAAGAAATTATTAATTATCAGGTGGCAGCAAAGATTATAAAGTAGAAGAAACGAGGCTTCGATAGAGTGGCTACGACAAAACTTGAGTTTCTAGACGGCTTTGAACAGAGGATGAAGCTGGTTGCGGCGATTGACTCCATTATCAATCGCGGCAATCGAAAAATGGAATTTGAGCGCTTGTTCGAGCCTGGGCAGTTAGATAACATCATCCTTTCTGTCCTTGTGTTCATCATGGAGAGGACGTTAACCGAGGACGAAGATTGTACCATGGAGAGTATCGCTAACTTTGTTGCTCAGATCCTCCCAGACTATTCTCTGAACCTGACCTCGGACATCCATCGAAAGCTGACCGAATACATCATCAAGGACATACTGCAAAATGGCGGTGAGGCCAGGTACTACCCAGTCATGAAGTATGGCCAGGGCATGGAACAACTGCGGATCAGACTGATTGATGACAAGCTCATCGATGATCAGCGCGGCTATGTCTTAAATTATCAGCTCACGGATCAAGGGTATGACTTACTCTTTCGAACCAAAGAAGTTGAGCAGGAAATCAGTTTTACAATAGAAGAACTGAAACTCAGAGAACTGATTAAACGTAAAAATTACAAGAAAGCCATCGGGCAAAGTGCGAACTTGGTCCAGATGATCCGGCAAAAGAAGAACGATATCAGGCAGTTTGTCCAGAAAGTCCGAGAAAACATTTACGACGTGAACATCGAAGAATTTGAACGCTTAGTCTCCAGTACCTATACCTTACTCGAAGAAGAGTACGGCATGATGAATGAGATTCGCGGCATGATTGTGCTTTCGGAAGAACGCCTCAAAGAAGAGGAAAACACTCGGGGAGCGTTGGATGAGCAAATGACGAAAGCACGCTCAGAGATTGCTGTGATCCGACGAAATATCAATCTAACCATTGGAGAACAAAAGGAATTGATTCTTGAGCGTCTCAGTCTGTCACGAATCTACAAGGAAACCATTGCCGATTCCTTTGCTCTGTCGAGGGCCCGTTATTATGACCTTGAACAAGTCATCTTGAAACCCCTAGAGCAATGTGAAGAAAACAAGGTTCCCTATCTCTGGCAATTATTAAACCCCTTATTCAAGCCCAATCCGGACCGCACACTTAACTTACTAACCTTGTTTGAACGGCAAGCACGACTCAAACAGGAAGAAGAGGGGTCTCAGAGTATTGTCGTAGAGGAATTAGGTGAAGACAAAGAACTGCTCAGAATTAGTAAACTAAACGACAGTAATATCGAATTTATCCGGAGCCTATTAGAGTTTGCCCATCGCAAACGGGAGTCCTTTAGATTTAGCGAGTTCTTTCAGGATCTCGAAACTCAACAAAATATCTTTAAAGAATTAACGATAGACGATTTGATTTTCAAGACGATGTTAAAGCTCTATGATCTCCAAGTGATCGATATAAAGAAATGGAAAACACAGCAGGAAGATGTGGTCGCGAATGCCACAGGGGAACTTGATGTCAGCTATTGTCTGTATCGTATTATGCAATATACACAGCCGGACTTATTTGGAATCAAAAAATTAGAGATTAGTAAACCGGACGAACACCTATTTGCTCAAGAAATAGAGGCCCAGATCGGGGACGGGAAGTTTAGCAGGCGCATCGCTATCAGCGATTTTAGGATTGAGGTGAGCTTTGAGTGAGCGATATTAAAACGGCGCTCAAGATCTATCGGAAATTAGTCGAAAAGGGACAGCTGGATCGAGAAACTGAGGGGGATCTCTTCCTGGAATTTCGCAATGTGGAAGTCAGGGCAATCCTGGCCGAATTTGAAGAAGAACTCGATTTTAAGACCATCGAAGTGGCGGGAACGCTTTATCTGCTTCCTAATAGCGGGAACGGTGTTTTGGGCTTTACGACGAAGGATATCCGGGAGAGTGTGGCAACGGATGCTAGACTAGTGGATGCCTACTTACTTAGCTATATTTCCATGTTCATTTTATACTTATTTTATGGTGGACGGAATCGGAATCCCAAGCAGCGAGAGTTTTTAAGAATTAGCAAGTTAATTGAAGAACTGGACAGGCGCTTTGCCATGGCCTTGGCTGATCGTGAGCAGGTGAAGGTGCTAGAGGAAAATTATGCCCTTAATTTTACGAGGATTGCAGAACTATGGGATAGCAAACAGGACTTCGAGGAAAGAGGTCGTAAAACTAAAACAGGTACGATCTTAAATACTTGTCGACTCTTAGAGCGAGAAAACCTACTCAGACTCGTGGATGAGGATCGGGAACTACGTCCCACCCGGAAACTGGATGACTTGATGCTAAATTACTACCTGGACGATAGCCGAGTAGAAGAGATAAAAGGGTTCTTCGAAGGAGCTGAGCTGGATGCCTAGAATCAATCGAATTCGGATTATTAACTTTTCGTACAATAATGATTCGCGGCATATTCAGGATGAAACCTTTAACTTTCACGGTGGAGAAAACGCCCTCCTTAGCTTAGCCAATGGCGGGGGAAAAAGTGTCTTGGTTCAGCTCCTATTTCAGCCCATCGTTCCAGAAATCAGAATTCAAGGCCGTCGCATCAACGCTTTTTTCCGCAAGAAACGCTTACCGGCTTATGTCCTGATCGAATGGAAGTTAGATGGGGCCGGCGGCTATCTACTGACGGGTATCGGAATGGTGTCCGCAGAAGTTTCCGGGGTTGAGGATGAGAAAAACAAGGTGAAGTATTTTACCTTCACGTCAAACTATCCTGGCTCGAACGCTTTCGATTTAGCCCATATCGAGCTAGTTAAACAAAGCGGCAATATTCTGGAGATCAAGCCCTTTAGAGAGGCTTGGGAGATGATGGCCGATAAGGAGAAGAAAGATCTTTATCATTTTGGCTGTTTTTACGATGATGATGGGGACCGCTACCGAAAACGTCTGGCTGAATTTGGGATTGCCCAGGATGAGTGGAGAAATATTATCGCCAAAATCAATGATAGCGAAGGCGGTTTAGACGAGATTTTCCAAAAGTATAAAAACTCCAGCCAATTGCTCAACGATTGGATCATCAAAACCATCGAGAAAGTGATCTTCAAAGATCGTTCTGAAGCTCACAGACTAGAGGAAATGTTGGCAGGTTTAGTGCGGGAGGTCATCGAGAATGAACGCTTTATCTTAGAAAAGCAAGTTCTCGACGAATTTCTGGGGGTCTATGGAGAGCAAGTAGGGGCTTTAGTCGAACTGCTTAACCGCTTGGAAGAACAAAAACTTATTGGAGGTAAACTGGCGGCCTTAAACAGTTATTTAAACACTGAAACCATCGTGCTGAAAGGAACTCACGAGCAAAATAAAGAGGAATTAGTCACCATTAACCAAGAACAGCTGCGAATCAACCTAGAGGAACGCTCCAATACGTATTGGTTAAGAAGTGACGAGCATGCTTTGGCTGCCTCAAGACTGGCAGAGGCTGAAAAGAATAGTCAAGAAAACGAAGATAAGCTTGAAGCTGCAAAACGGTCCGGAAAAATAATGCAAGCTGCTGGCCTAAGAGCTGAGATCAGAGGAAAAGAAGCCGATCTTTCCGGAATCGATGAAAAGTTGGCCACTTCTAGGTCACAATGCGATACGGATGAGAGGATGCGTAATCTGGAGTATTCCCTCAAGAAATTATCTTAAGAAACAATACAAACCCTAGAGTTAGCTTTGTCACGCCTAGGTGAGAAAAGAACGGATCAGAGAACTGCACTGGATCAGCTCAAACGCGACTCCACGAAGCTGGATCGGGACTTAATGAACTATGCGGGAGACAAAGGGAGCCTTCAGCAACAAACTAAGCAATACGAGGCTCATGAACGGGACGTTAAAACCAAGCTTAAACTCAGCCTAAATAGAAATCTGCTGGGAGAACTCTCAGCAAAGGATATTGAGAAGACACGTCTAGAGCTTAAGAAGACCCAGGATAACTTGCAACTAGAGGGTAAAAGACGGGTCGAGGAAAGAACTAAGATTGAACAAAAACAACTGGAGGCGGAACAAGAACTTCAAGGATTACAGGAAGCAAAGTCTAACGAAACCAATCTCCTTCGTGGCCTAGAGCGAGAAATTGCTGAATATGAGCAACAGGAACAGGAAATTCAAGGGATTCTCCAAAAGTTTGGCTTTGACTTTGAACTACGCTTTGACAGGGAACGTCTCCGCACAGCCTTTAGCCAGCTGCTCAAAAACTTGGATCAAAGCCTCGAAGAAGCGGTGCGGATTCGTGATGATTCTACCGAGTCTCTTACTTCACTTAAAAACGGGAGACTGCATATCCCCGAAGAAATTATCTCTATTCTGGCCAATCAGGATATTCAATATGACACCGGCGAAACGTATTTGCGCAACCAGCCCCTGGAAATTCGGCAAACAATGCTGGCTAGAAATCCGGTCTTGCCCTATGCCCTGATTTTAGCCAGGGAGAATATAGAACTCTTAGCCCAGTCTATGAACCGAATGACCATGCGACGGGTTATTCCGATTATTGCCTATGAGGACTTAGGTGTCAGTTTGACGAGCGAGGACAGATTTGTTCAGACCAGTGAAGGACTTTCTCTCGTTTGTCTGTATGAGGGCAGGGTCTTTGACAATGCTAGCCTAGTGAAACTTGAAGAGGAATTGAAACAAAAGCAAACAGAAGCGCTGGAACAGTATCAACATTATTCCGAGGAGCGCAATGAAGCAGTTGCTAAACAGGCCATCTGTGGGCGTTTTGTCTATAAGGCGGAGTATCGCTATGTCCTGGGTAAAAAGTTAACTGCCAGTGAAAAGCAGCTCCAGACAATTCAAACGAGAACGGATCTCCTTAAAATGGAAAAGGCAACCCTCCGCACTGCTCAGGAAGAACTTGAGCAAAGGATCCAAGAAATGAAGGCTTCTCTACAAAAAGCGCAAGTTGCCGTTGAGACGTTTGAGACCTGGATGGAACAAGAAGGAGACTACCAAACCTGTCGGAGAAAGCTCGCGGAAATCATTGAAGCGATAACCGGCTCAGAGGGGAAAAAGTCAGAATTGACCGCAAGCCTAGATAAGCTGCAGGCAGAGAGCGGAAAATTATCCTTAGAGATTGAGCGGACCGAAAGCGCATCGAGGGATATCCGAAAAAAGTACATCTCCTATCAGAATGCGCCGGAAGCAGAACTAGTCGAGGGTACGCTAGAAGACTTGGAGGCACGACTTAGAGCCTTGAAGGCGTCGTATAGCGGAGAAATTGAGCAACTGGAAAAACGTAAAACTGAACTGCAGTCGGAATGTGAGAAAAAGGAAAAAGAGATTACTAAACTAGGTCTGCTGGAAAGCGACTATCATGGAGTAGTCTATGATGAAGGAACGGTTGAGGCAATTCATGCGGAGATCAACAGCCTGGAAGCGTTAAGTAGGAAGAGACAGCAGGAGGAAAAGAAAGCAGTTAGAGATGAGGGATCGGCAGATACAGCTCGTGCCAACGCACTTGAGGAAATAAAAAAACTGGGCGCAGAATCCCCTCTCAGTCCTGAAGATATCAAAGGGGATTTCCAAGAACGGCGTTATAAGCTATCGAGGCAGCATACCAAACTGCTCCAAGAGATCGAGCTCATATCTCGAAAAATCAGCGATTATCACAAGTTGATGGAACAAATCAGTTCCTATAGCAACGGAGTGAGCTTTGAACCGGTAAAAGGGTTCCGCCCTGAACAGGATATTAAGGCTCAAACTAGGGTGTTAGGAGAAGGCTATCGTAGTGTGGAAACCAAGAACCGTACCCAAACCGACGCCCTCAGAAACAAGTATATCGGAATGAAAGCCGACTATCGGGAAAGAAATACGAACATCAGCAATATCTTTAAAGGGCTTGATCTGCTTTGGGAGAAGGTTGATATGGATTATGACAGTTATTATTATCTTTATGAACGCATGAGCCTGCATAAAGATAAGCTTCGGGAATTAATTCAACTTCATGAAAACCAACTCTCCAATTTAGAGCGAAACAAAAAGGATATGATTCAACAGAGCCTACTCCATGGGATGAGGTTTTTTGAAGAAATAGAATGGATATCCGACCATTCCAAGGTACGTCTGCAAGGAAGAAGCAGACCTGTGCAAATGCTCAAGATTGAACTATCCTTGGATTCTAGTGATGCCGCAGGGATGCGGATGAAGGAATACATTGAAGAGTGTATTTTGAAAGTGCGCGAGGAAACCAGAGCGGAAAAAAGCGAGGAAGACGTCAAAAAGGCTGTCGCTAAATTGATGTACAGCCGAGAATTATTGAATGTCTATTTGGGTAATTCGAATATTCCTGTCAAGGTCTTTAAGATTGATCTTAACATGCAAAATAGCAGTCTTAAGACCTGGGAAGATGCCGTGCGAGAGAACTCAGGTGGGGAAAAGTTTGTCGTCTACTTCTCCGTACTCTCGGCCTTAATGGCTTATACCCGATCCCGTACCCTAGAAGCTGCGGGTGCCGACGAAGAAAAGGATTCCAGTGTCTTGGTGATGGATAATCCCTTTGGCCCTATATCTTCGGAACACCTGCTCAATCCACTCTTCGAAATTGCCAAAAAACACCGCACTCAGCTCATCTGTCTTTCCGATCTGAAACAAAACTCGATTATGAATTGCTTTAACTTAATCTACATGCTGAAGGTAAGGACCAGTGCCATCGGAAGTAATGAGTATCTAAAGTTTGAAGAACTTATTCGGGATGAAAACGCGATTCAGAACGATGAAAAGCTGGAAAAAGCCATTTTCAGGGTTTCTGAGGCTAAGCAGATCAACTTATTCGATTAAGGATCGAGGGTTAAGAAAGGACAATCACATGGCTAGTACTACAAAAAAAGATGCCGAATGGGCTGAAGCAAAAATGAAATGCAGACTGAAAGAGTTTGTTTAATACTGCCTGATCTTTGTTGTTACCATTGGTAGATGGGCATGTGTAAAAGTGTTAGAGAGAATCATTCCAACTAAAAAATAAGAAGGTAACCTATGCAAAACACGTAAAAAGTTTAGGACAAAGGATTTATCCAGACAAATTAGTTCGTCTAGATTATCGTTTGCCGAGGCTGAAGAGATGGAGATGTATTTGAATATAAAACCGGGATCAGTCAGTGTATTAGGTCTCATGAACGATGTAAGCAAATCTGTACAGTTGTTGATTGATAAGGAAGTTTTGCATGGTGAATACGTCGGATGTCATCCGTGTGTCAATACCTCCAGCTTGAAGATCAGGACCTCAGACCTGCTTACAAAGTTTTTGCCCTATACCGGACATGTACCGACCCTGGTGGAATTGTGAGACAAAATTTTGTTCGGCGGCATAGGCGATGAGATCTTCCATTTGGGCATCTATCTCGCATTTCAATTGCGGTGAACTATGAACACCATTCCCCACAGATGCTTTTTCAAATCCACGCACCCGTTTTCCTTGAAGTGGATACCTTCGTTGGATAGGAGTTGTTTTTGATCTGTCCATCCGGGAGTTAAACGACCTTGGTAGTTCACAACCCGATGGCAAGGGATGTTGAGGAAATCTGGGGCATGATGCAGTGCTTTTCCAACCATTCTTGAACGTCGCGGGTAACCTGATAAGAAGGCAATCATTCCGTATGTGGCGACATTACCGAAGGGGATATCCTTGACAATCTCATAAACTATATTTGAGAATTCTTTTCTGTTCAATCTTATTCACCTGGCCAATCTTCTTCTGTCAGTTTGCGCAGTAGTGGGAATGTGTTGTTTTTTGTGGGAGACAAACAAAAAGGGACATATTCCAGATATTTACCTAATCTATCGGGACATGTCCTTGGTATTTAATTTATCTGGCTCAAATTTAGAGGATTCGAGGGAAATTCTGTTTGCAGTGAAGCACACGATGAACTTCCACAGTATTATCCTCCATAACCAGGATATAGAACACTAGATAGGGATCAACAACGATCATGCGATAGCCCTGTTCAGCGATCTTTTTGTCTAACGGCATTGGACCCATGAGTGGAAATTCCGCCAGCCTGCCTATGGACGCTTTTATATTTTCATACATTCTGATAGCGGCATCGCGATCATCTAAGCGAATATGCGCAACAATGGCTTTCATGTCATCTTGCGCAATCTGCATGATTCTAATTTTATAATTTGCCATGTGCCAACACCTTCAGTTCGCTCATCGCTTCGTCGAAGTCCAGCATAGGCACACCATTGGCTTTTTGTAATCGAGCTTCCAGCAGCTTTTCGCGGATTTCCAGTGCTCGTTCGCGCTTCTCAAAAGCGTCAATACTCATTACGGTTAAATCGCCTTCGCCGTTGACGGTAACATACACCGGTTCGCCGGATTCATGGCAGTACTTGGAGATTTTGCTATAATCGTTCCGCAGTGAGGTGGACGATTTGATGGTCGGCATACTTTATAGCTCCTTCAAATTAGTTCTATCATAATTCTGCCTATATTATACCTTAATTAATTTGGCGGGTCAATTTCACATCTGATAAATTCCATCTCATATCCCAAACGCAGTGTGATCTATGCAGGAACCATGAATTCGGGTCTAAAGAATCGAGAGCTACATTATGCAGACTCACCATCCTTAATCGGTCGATATGATATTTCAAGTGGAAGGGATTAGTGTGGCAATAGCAGTTTTTCTCCAAACTTGGATTCTCTTCAAATACGCAGTATAATTGAGGAAAATCTGCCTGAATGCGAGGGAAGACCTATATGCAAAAGATTGTCCCACACTTATGGTTTGACAAGGAAGCCGATGAGGCAGCAAAATTCTATATGTC
>LADV01000154.1 GCA_000961805.1 Peptococcaceae bacterium BRH_c23
CCCATTCCCTCTCTCACCTGTTCTACAAGTTGCGGAGTTGGCGTCACCCCTGTGGCATTAAGCATAAGCTCTGCTGGGTCACCCGGGGAAAGATAGGTCAATGTAAATGTTAAGAATGTAATTCCCAATAAAACTGGAATCAACTGCAGTAACCTTTTCATGATGTACTTCCGCAACTTGTTTCTTGCTCCCCTCAACGAGCTCCTTAAAGCCTGAACATTTTCATAGCAGATGGTAGTGGTAGGTGAAATTATTTCTCTGCTCCAATCATAAACATAGGTGTCGATCCATAATTTACTTTTTCTTCTTCATCCCACACCCTATTTCCGATTTCCACTTCCAGCATTATCTTTTTAAAACCAATTGTAAGCAGTTCTTTTGTGTCCCATTCAGGCCTATGCTCCTTACTCAAGGGCAGATTTCTTGCTATTTCTTCCATCACTTTCGTATTTGTGCTGGTATAATGATCTTTCATACCTCTTACCTTTGAATTCAATCTGTCCTGCTCATATTCTTTTCTCTTTTGAGCATCATGTAAATACAAATACCAGTTAGCATCAAAATTTAGTAATTTGCCACCACGTGCCAATACTCTATACCATTCTCTATAAGCTTGATCAGGCTTTTCAAGATTCCAGGTAAGATTGCGAGTCACTATTAAGTCAAATGTGTTATCTTCAAAATCCAGCTTATGGGCATCCATCCTTCTAAAAGTAATACTATTTTTATAGTTGCTAGCATTATTTTTCGCTTTTTTGAGCATCGCCTCTGTATAATCAACAGCGGAAACCTCATATCCGCAACTGGCCATTAGTATCGCAAAAAAACCGGGACCTGTACCGATATCTAAGACCTTTAACTTTCTTCCTGATACTTTTGGAGCATACTCATTGATTAGATCTGTCCAGGCGTCTCTTTTATAGCTGTCTAGCTCTTCTAAGTTTATTTGGCAATAACCGTCTGACCTCTTATCCCAATACTGTTCTACCTTTTCTAAAAGCTCTTCCATAATTCATTATCCTCCATTCATGTAAATAATCGTGTTCATTTACGGTTAACAATCCAGATGCCTACACATGCAATGCAGCCTACCATTCTATTTAAGGACAGCTTATCATTCTTATAAATAACGTGGGCAAGGATAACGCTTATAAAAACCCCTACCGAACCGAGTATAGAGCTCTTCACCCCGGTAGTATTGGCCATACCGATATAAAGAAAAACATATTGCAGAAGCGTATGCACAAATCCTAAAAGAGTAAAGCCCTTAAAATCTGATAACAATTTAGGCATTACTTTTTTTCCCATAACCTTCTGTATCATCATTAAAATTAGGCCAGCAAGTAAAAAACGATATCCAGCAAATAACAATTTGGAATAGCTGTCATTTGACGGTATGCTAAAAAAATCATACCCTAATTTGATTGCCGGGTAGGCGCTCCCCCCTAACAAATAAAAAAAACCACGAAGTTGACTCTAACGAGTCAAACCTCCATGGTCTTTGCAAACACCTTCATGGTCTTGCTCTGCAATATTATTTTTTATAGTATTCGACAATTGTTCGCAAATTCCTGTTAAACAGTTCCTCTTGTAAAATATATTTATCTGAAAAGCGCAATGCCAAATTAAGATCGTGCATGACCGCAATCATAGGAATGACCATACGTTTAATAAATCATGAAGGGTTAACCTTAAGTCGTTCCTCCACTTCGTTCACCAGGGCTTCAATCTGGTGGGGCAGAGGGCTACGGGGGACTCCCACGAGTAGAATGTTTCCACGTTGTATCGGAAGAAATAATTTGGCTGCTTTACTAGCAGAAATAGCCGTAGCCATTGTGGAAGTTATTTCCCCCAACAAACCATAGACCATCATAACCGCAATCGATCCTACAATAATGTCTACCCGGTCTACATTATAACAAATCGCGGACTCCCCTGAAGCTCCTTCTGTGGCCCCGGCGCGCAACATTGCTCCGGTAGCAAGTGCATTCGTTCCCAGCGCAAGGATATCCAGTTCGGGGATTCGTTTGCGTAACTGCTCTACAATATGTTTGCCAATGCCTCCGCCCTGTCCATCAATAACTGCTATCCGCATCATACCCTCCTCATTCCTTCTCAATATATACGGGGAAGGTGTTCGCCTTCAAGCATGCTCACAATATGTTAATTTTTGTAATTTTTCTCCACCTACTAGGAACATCGGGGTCGACTTATAAACAACCTTGTCTTCTTCATCCCAAATGCGGTCAGTAATATCCGTATTGATAAATATTTCCTTGAACCCAACGTCGATCAGTGCTCCGACATCCCAATGAGGACGAAGGCGGGTACTCAGATAGAGCTCTTTCGCTATCCTGTCTCCTTCCTCAGGATCTACATGTCCTTTACGATGAATACCCCTCCGTTCAGCCTCTGCCATGTCTTCCAGATATTTCGCCTGTCTTTCAGGGTCGTTTAATCGTAAGTTCCAATTAGCATCGAAAACCAACAATCGTCCACCCCGCTTTAGAACCCGATACCATTCCCGATAGGCCGCTTGCGGGTCGCAAAGAGTCCAAGTCAGATTTCTGCATAGAATCAGATCGAAAGAATTATCTGCAAAAGAAAGAGCATGCGAATCCATTAAAAATAATTCGGCCGCCACACCTATTTGCCGGAGGTTGTTTTGCGCTTCATTCAGCATGTTTTGTGTGCAATCGGTGGCAGTCACTTTATGTCCCATCTCAGCTGTAAGCATGGCAAAAAATCCTGGGCCAGTGCCAATATCCAGCACCTTCAACGAACTTCCTGCAGGTCTATACTCATCAATCAAATTTACCCATGCTTGTTTCTTGAAGCTATTCATCTCCTTCCATATTCCTTCACTGTAGCGGGAAGCTTCTCCCTCCCAGTAGCTTTTAATCCGATTTTGCATTTGCATCGCTTTTCTCTCCATTTCTCTAATTTTTTTTTCAGATGTCGGACAAGCCTCAATGCGTTTTTACATCATAAATTACTGCCCCCTAAAAATAAATAAAGACCATAAAGTCGACTCTAATGAGTCAAACCTCCATGGTCTTTGCAAACACCTTCATGGTTCTGCTTTACAATATTATTTTTCACTTAATTCTACAAACCATTCCTAAATACCTGCTTAGTTTGTTATTTCAAAATAATATTCGTTTTACTTAATTACCACACAACCTTGATTGCTATCACCAGAACTGGCAAATATATTATCTGCATAGGGTGATAATTAACAAGAATTATCGTATAATAATAGCAGAATAATATACTTTGAGAGGTGTCATTTATGATTATTAAATCTTCTACAACACTTAGAAATGATTACGGCGTAATTTCTTCACTCGCCCATGAGGTGGATGAGCCGATTTACATCACAAAAAACGGAGAGGGAGATCTTGTTGTCATGAGCATTGAGGCTTTCGAAAAAAGAGAACAAATTCTAAGGTTACGTTCCAAATTAATGATTGCGGAGCAATCAAGGCTGTCCGGAGAGCCTTCCGTTTCTTTGAGCGATGCAAAGAAACGGCTTGAGGAAAAGTACAATGCAAAAGATTAAAATAGAGATTTTGTCGCCTGCCTGGGCGGAGCTTGATGAAATTGCAGAATATCATCTTCATGCAGTCGGCGTAAATTCAGCAAGAAATATAACCGATAAGATTTTTTCCTCTCTTGAACGTCTTGAACAGTATCCGTTATCCTGTCCCTACATTCCTGACGAGGAACTGAGACTGCAAGAGTACAGAATGCTTGTATGCGGCAAGTATGTTTGCTTTTACAGACTGATAGGCAATACCGTTTATGTTTATCACATTGTCCACGGTTCAAGAGAATATTCAAAGCTGTTTAAGTAAAACTGAACGTTTTACAATAAAATCAGGTTTAAATACAGGAAAATATCAAAGTATTGGAGAATGGTACTTTTCAGATAACTCAAGACAGCATATTGGAGCTTGCCTACTTGAGTAAATACTGAAAAACAAGGCCATGGAGGTCTGACCCTACAAGGGGGTCTTCCTCTGTTCTTGATGAAGCAACCTCCAGTGTCGATGCAGCAAGCGAAAGCGCTATTCAAGTAGCCTTGGAACGTCTTATGAAAAACCGCACAACTATAATCATCGCCCACCGTCTGTCCACCATTCTCTCTGCGGACAAGCTAGTGGTCCTTAGTAAGGGGCATGTCGTTCAGTCAGGGAGTCATGATGAATTGATAGGTAAAGAAGGAATCTATATAGAACTTGTTGCCTCGCAGTATAACGTTTAGAGTGAAATCCCAAGTGTAGAAGAGCGAATTTTGTCAATTATTATTGACAAAATTTAATCCATAAATAACATCCATTTAAATAGGACGCACGATCATAGGTAAATAATACCTATGATCGTGCGTCCTTACAATTTTGGCTTTCGCGCTACGATTTTAAACTTTTTGCCTTGATATCCATATTTCCAGTACTCCATTTTCTTGAAGCTGTTGCGATAGGAATCATCCTCGATCGTAACGATCTCATACCCAAGTTGTTCGAGAATGTCGCGATCCATTGCAGGACGTTCCACTGTCACCGACGGAAGCTCTGTAAAAATGTCCTTATCATGATGCTCCGCTTTTTTTGGAATTCGCCATTCGGTAAAAAATATCACTATATTAGACATTGCTTTCCAAATAGAAGTTTTATAAGAATGCACATCTCTTCTATAGTTTCCATCATAAACAACCACTAGGCCACCGGGTTTGAGCACTTCCATCCAGCGTTCATAGGCCTTGCGCGGATCGTACAGTGTCCAGACAACATCGCGGGAGACAATCGCATCGAGAGAGTTCTGCTTTTCTTTGTTCAGAGCAACGGCATCGCCACAGTACAGGTTGACATCGATTCCCTCTGCTGCAAAATTGCGTCCGGCGCATTTCACCATTCCTTCTGCGCCATCGATGGATATTACATGATGACCTAAGCGTGAAAGCATAATGGTAAAAAACCCCGGCCCACACCCTACGTCCAGTACATTTAAGCTCGACTTGTCGCCCAACACTGCTTTAAGCTCGGTTTGCCAATGTCTCACGTCTTTAACATTGGCCAGCTGACGTTTTACAAGATTATCGTAGCCCATTGCATCCTCCGTCCAGAGCTGTTCTATTTGCTCATACACATTGCTTTTCTCCTTTAAATTCTTTTAATTTGGGCACGTCGGAGTTTAGTTCAAGCCCCAACGTGCCCAGTTTTCAGTAGATTTTAATGGTTTATTTCGTGACGTCCAGGCGATCCCACTCGATCCCCTCATAAGCTGTAGGTGCCTTTTCAATATTGGTCAAACGGGCGTTAAAGACGTAGAATTTCGTCGGATAATAAAGCGGTACGCAGACGGCCTGCTCATACATCCGGTTGAAAATCTGGTTATACTTCTGCTGACGCTGTGTTTCATCGGTTGTTGCAAGAACCTCATCGAGGTAGCCATTGAGCGTTTTATCGTACCAACCTACAGTGGCCCCATTTTTAGGCTTGTAATAAAGGCTCATCAAAAAACCATGCGGATTCCAAGAGTCTTCATAGGTACGATAGATAACCAAGTCATAGTTCCGATTCTTCCAAATCGCATCATAATACGCATTTTTTTCGCGAAGCTGAAGATCAATGTCAATGCCCGCTTTCTTTAGTTCAGACTGAATCATTTCACAAAGAACCTTCCATTCAGGATATTCGCTGTTTTGGAAAACAAGGCTTAAGCGCAAAGGCTTTCCATCCTTTTCCACAATACCGTCGCCATCAGAATCGGAATAACCGGACACTGCAAGCAGTTTCTTGGCTTTGTCAAGGTTGTAATCATAGCTTTTGTTGTTTTCATCGTTTACGTAGGGCACTGTGCTAGGCAGGATTCCTTTGGCAGGTTTAACTAAGCCATCGAACAGATTATTGACAATACTCTGTTTATCAATAGCATAGTTCACAGCCTGACGCACGTTCAAATCCATCAACAAGGGATTGTCATAATTAAACATCAAATGGTAGCTCTTTGTCCCTTCCCGCTCAAGTGTCTTCAATTTAGAATCTGTTTTGAGAACCGATAAGCTTTCCATAGGCAGGTCAGCCATCGAAAAATCAACCTCGCCGCTTTGAAGTGCCATTACTCGGGACTGAGGATCCGATATAAGCTTTAAAACAAGCTTGCCTATCTTTGGCTTTTCACCATAGTAATGGGGGTTTGGAACGAAGACCATCTCTACATCGTCAACGCATCTTTCAAGCATCCAAGGACCCGTACCAATCGGCTTGACAAAATCCGCTTTAACATCGCCGCTCGTTGCTACTGAATTTGCACCCAACATTCGGCAGGGACGCGGATAGCTCAGCTCGGTCAAGAAGGGATAATAGCTCTTTTTAAAGCTCATTTTTACGGTGTGGTCATCGATTTTCTCAATATTGGCCATTTCGTTGACTACGCTGAGCGAAGCTGTTGCAGACTTTCCTACCCAGCGACCCACGTTAAACAAAACGGAATCCGCATTGAAATTCGTTCCATCGGAGAACTTCACGTCCTTGCGAAGATGGAATGTATATTCCTTGCCGGATTCGCTAATTTCCCATTTTTCTGCCAACGCTGGTTCGAACGCCCCATCTTTGCCGTACTTGACCAGTGGCTCATACATCAGCTCATACGGCAACATATCTCCTTTTGCAATAGTAGTGTCTAGATTCAAGAGAGTGCTGCCGCCGGAAATTGCAACCGTAACATTTTTTTCACTCGTGGCCTGTTTTGACGTGGTTGTAGATTTCGCCTTCGATGCGGTGCTTTGAGCTGTGCATCCAGTCATCATAATCATCATCATGACCATGATTATTGCGCAGAATTTTGTTGCCTGCTTCGTGTTTTTCATTGTTATAACCATTCCTTTCCATCTTTGCTCATACTTTAATTGCTTACCCACGGTTTTCTTTGCCAGATTTCCCCTCCTTAAAGAATATAATTTAATCAGGTCTTTACCCGAAATTAAACTGGTTATCAATGTATTCCAAGCATTCTGTGGCAAGCCACCCAATGCCCTTCTTCCACTTGTATAAGCTTCGGTTCTTTAGCCCGGCAGCGTTCCTTGCTATGCATACAGCGTTCAAAAAACCGGCATCCCCGGCTGTATGCCGTCTGCAGCGACGCCTCTCCATTGAGACTGTTTCTCCGGCTTTTCCGCTTGCTCGGGTCTGTTACTGGAATAGAATCGAACAAGGCACTCGTATAAGGATGGCAAATCCGTTGTTCGAAATGGTCAGTGGTTTGAATCCATTCCACCACTTTGCCAAGATACATAATCGCAATCTGACTGCACACATACTTGACCGTAGAAAGATCATGAGAGATAAACAAATATGTCAATCCAAAGCTTTCCCTCAACTCATTGAGCAGATCTAAAATTTGTCTTCGAATTGAAAAATCTAGGCTGGAAACTGGTTCATCACACACCACAAAGCTTGGGTGCAGCACCAACGCCCGTGCGATGTTGGCACGCTGCCGTTGCCCTCCGCTCAGTTCATAGGGATAGCGATGAATGTATGAACCATCCAAGCCCACCTTCGTCAGAATCTCCTCAGCTTGCTGCAAATACTGTTTGGCGGGTAACTTTTGATAATTTCGGATGGTCTCGCAGATTGTCGCACCGATGGTGTAATGAGGGTCGAAAATCGACGAGCTGTTTTGAAAAATCATTTGAATATTCCGCCGAATCGGCTGCATTTGATTAAATCTCAAATTGGATATCTCCTGCCCATCAAAGCAGATGCTTCCGCTGGTCGGTGTTTCCAAGCCCGTTACCAGCTTACCCAGTGTGCTTTTGCCACAACCGCTCTCTCCAATCAACCCTAGTGATTGTCCCTTTTCAAGGCTCAAATCCACACCATCCACGGCATAGAGCGGTGTTTTTTTGCCCCAAAATGCTTTCGAGGTATAAAAGCATTTGCTTAATCCGGTAGTTTCTAATAAAATCGTCACGGTACACCTTCACACTCTACAAAATTGCATTCAAAAGCTGTTTGGTATAATCGTGCTGCGCGCAATGGAACACATCCAACACAGTACCCGCCTCCACAATCATACCCTCTTTCATGATATAGATGTCATCTGCAATTTCCGCTACTACACCCAGATCGTGTGTTATGAATAAAACGCCTGTCTGAGTCTCTCTGCTCATGGTGCAAATCTGGTCTAAAATCTGCGCCTGGATAGTCACATCGAGTGCCGTTGTCGGTTCATCCGCGATTAACAACGGGGGGTGCATTGCCATGGCAATCGCAATCATGACCCTTTGGCACATGCCACCACTCAATTGAAAAGGATATTTATTCATTATCCCCTCGGGATCGGGCAAGTGCATACGTCTAAGCAGTTCCACAGACTGTGCCCTTGCTTCACGTCTGGTTATGTTGCGGTGCGCGCGTATTGTTTCTGAGACAAGATCACCGATTGAGAAAAGGGGATCCAACGAGTTTACGGGATCTTGAAAAACAACGCCCACCTGAACACCGCAATAGCTGTGCCGTTGTTTTGCGGATAACCCGCGGACGTCCTGTCCACTTACCAATATCTCACCATCGATAATGCTTCCCTTGCACTCCAGCAAGCCCATAATGGACATGGCCGTAACGGATTTACCGCAACCGCTTTCTCCCACCAGCGCTGTAATTCTGCCACGGCGCACCTCAAAACTAATTCCATTCACCGCCTGAATGACATTCCCAGGCAGCCTAAATTCCACCTTAAGGTTCTTTACGCTTAGGACGACATCTTGTTGCCTACTATTTAAAAGCATTTTCTCAGCTTCATCTCTCCAGCGCATCTTTCAGTCCCTCTCCCAATAGATTGAACGCCATAACCGTCACCATAATTGCCGCACCCGGATAAATCATCAGTTGTGGCTGCGTTTGAATATATTGCCTGCTGTCGCTGAGCATGACGCCCCACTCCGGTGCCGGTGGCTGTGCCCCAAGCCCAATGAACGAGAATCCCGCTATGGCAAGAATAATCGTACCAACCTCCAGCGTTGCCAATACGATAATTGGCGATAGTGCGTTTCTTAAAACATGATGAAACACAATGCGCCGCTTTGAACATCCTGCCGCTTGCGCCGCCAGCACAAAATCCTGTTCCTTGATTTGCAAAACAATGCCGCGAATTAGTCTTGCATACCCGCTCCACCAGACACACGCCATGGCAATAATGAGGTTTTTGACGCTCGCACCGAGTATTCCCGTTACCGCCAATGCGAGAATCGAACTGGGAAAGGCCATGCAAATGTCGGTAAACCGCATAATGGCCGTATCAATTATCCCTCCTGCGTATCCAGCCAATAATCCCAGGGGGATGCTGATGAGCAACATCATGCCCAGCACAATCACAGCATACAGCAACGATGATCGCGTTCCCCAAATAATCCTTGATGCGATGCAGCGGCCAAGATTGTCCGTTCCCAGCCAGTTGGTTTTGCTCGGCGATTGCAACTTGTTTTTCATGTGTATCTCAACCGGATCGGTCGGAGCAATGAAGGGGGCGAGAAGAGCAATCGTACAGATCATTGCCACCAGACAGATTCCCACAATCGCCCTTTTGTCATGCAACAGCTTTTTTAAAAAACGAGGCGGCATTCTTTGCATAGAGCAACAGAATTCCTTCTTCACGGCATCACTCTCCTTTCGACATATAGTCAATTCAATTTAATACGCGGATCAATATACACATAAAGAATGTCGACTAGCAAATTAATGCCCACTATTACGACCGCCATCATCAGCACATATCCCTGAATCGCCGGTAAATCCTTATATCCAATGGAATCGAGCGCATATTTACCTAATCCCTGCCATGAAAATATGGATTCCACAATGAATGATCCTCCCAGCAGCCCCCCAAATGCCATACCCATCTGTGTGATGATGGGCAGTATGGCATTTTTCAGCGCATGCTTGCCGATGACGTAGCGCTCAAGCAAGCCTTTCGCCCGAAGTGCTTTGATATATTCCTTTCCCAGAACATCGAGCATACTGGTTCGAAGCAGGCGGATATACGGTCCTACATGGCCCAATGCCAGCGTAACTGCCGGCAGTATGATTGTATTCGAAGAACTGTTGCCCACTACCGGTATCCATTTGAGACGAGCGCCAAATATATACAGAAGCAGCAACCCCAGCCAAAAAGATGGCATCGATACGCTTAAAAACGAAAAATTCCTTCCCAGTCGATCCAACCAAGATTCGGGATACATCGCAGACAAGATGCCCAGCGGCAACGCGATTAGCAATAGCAGTGCCATGGCACAAAGGGCAAGTTTCAGCGTAGCGGGAAACCGCACTATAAGTTCATCAAGAATCGGCCGTTTGGATTTATACGAAGTTCCAAGATCCCCTTTGAGCACGCTTTTGAGCCAATTTCCATATTGTACGGTGAGCGGTTGATCCAGCCCCAGTTCCGTCCGAATAATTTTTACTGCTTCTTCTGTCTGCTGTCCCCCGTTGTCTCGCGCAATGATCGAAGCCGCATCTCCTGCCGAAAGATGGGTCAGCGTAAATGTAATAATAGAAATTGCGAGTAGAATCAGAATAAGACTGAACGCTCGTTTTATAATAAATCTCAGCAAGGTACAATGCTCCCTCCCATACTTACGCTGCAGATAAATCGCAGCTCATATCTTTTTCTGCTCAAACTGTGAAGAAACCAGTTCCCTGTAGAAGCCTTCCTGCGTAATCAGTTGTTCGTGTCTGCCAATTTGCATGATTTTTCCGTGATCCATCCCAACCAGCCTATCGGCCACCATGATGGTAGACAGTCGGTGAGCCAGCACCAGTATATATGAACCGCTGATGAGCACATCTATGTCACGGTATTTTCCGGCATACCCGCTTTCTATACTCTTATAAAACAGTTGATGCATTGTGAGGATATCTCTTTCCTTGATGGCTCATTATCACTCAACCCTTTTGCTTTGGCTGCTTTCATATAATTAAGGTTCATTATTTCAATAACATTTGTTCGAAGTAATCTAGTATATGTAGCTACATAACCAAGGCTTAAGTAAACGCCAGTAAAAGAATATTTTGAATTTTATTTCCCGCTACTACAAGTCGCTCCCTGCCGTCAGCGTAGTCTCTCCATTGGCTATACTGTTTAAGATGTCGTTTCCGTAAACAGCCATTGTTACAGATATATCGGCCTGCTTAGACGGGTTCTTGTCAAAAACAGCCGTTACAGGCGCTATAGTACTGTTCGAATCTGTTGCCGCATAAGCCGGTTTAGCCAAAGGAATTTGCATAACCAGTATGGAAAGCATCATTACAGCTATCAACAGCCCTAAATAAAACTTTCGAAATTTTCTTTTCATTTCTATTCTTCCCCTTCTCCATACCTCTAACTAAAATATCCCCTCGGTTACTTTGAACATTAAAAAGCCTCTCAACCGATTGGTCAAAAGGCTAAAAATACTGATAATCATATATTGATGCCAGCACTTTTAACACCTCCCCCTATCGCTCGTAGAGTAGTTGGTGTATAAAATACAGGCAGGTCTTCTGACTCTGGATCATCAATGTTTCGCACCTTCCCAGACTAAACCAGTGACCTTAACGAAACATCTCCCCATCACAGCGGCGGGACCGTGCAGGAATTGCACCTGCTTCCTTTTTAAACCGAAGCACACATGCTCCGATACCTGAATTTTCTATATTAGTTCAATTTTACTTTTATAGCCCATTGGTTTTGCCGACGGGATAATTCTTCGAGTTCGTCTTCAATATCTATAAACTTCACTAGCCACTGAATCCTCTGCTCCTTTTCCGAATTATACTTCCCCAAGATTTCTCCTCGCGCATCAAGCAACGCTTGCCTGTGCTTTTCCATCTCCTGATTTTGCTCTCGATGTCTCACCAGTCAGGCCTCCTTCAAGAAAAACAAAAAAACCTCTACAGAATACCTGTAAAGGGATATAGTGACTCCGCTAGCCGGATAAAATACGCTGACTTCCCGACATAAACGACACCTCCCCTATCTTCCGTAGGCTCCTGTGTTGATCCGTAATGAGCAGGTTTCCTGGCTTTAGTTCATCATAGCCCCACGTCTTCCCAGATAAAATCCAGTGACATTTTGTGAGGCAACTCCCTATTACAGTGGCGAGACCGCGTCAGATTTTACTGACTTCCCTTTTAAATTCTTTCCCTTAGAAAAGAATCACTCATTACCTAATATTGAATTGTTTTCATTATAACCTTAACTTTAAATTTTTGTAAGCCCTGTCAGCTCAAAAAATCACACCAAGCATTTTTTATTTATACGCCAAGATTGTAATTAACATCTTCTCAATCTCTTTAAGCTCTTTATTGTTTCGCTTTGCGTAATCATCCACTTGAACCTTATCACTTCTGTGGATATCAAAATATTTTGCATCTTGAGAGCTGAAGTACAGACCGCACACACTAGCAACAGGATCCATCATATAATGTTCTGTTAAAGTTATACCCGTATTACTTTCTCCCTCTAAAAGCTGAAAAAGTTTTGTTTTTTCAGCATGATCCCTAAGACAAGGGTATCCAAAGGCAGGTCTTATTCCCCTAAATGACCCTTTTAATAAAGATTTAAGCTCTAGATTTTCATCTGGAGCGTATCCCCAATAATCCTTTCTTACCTGAAGATGTAATAACCCCGCGAAGGCTTCTGCTAACCTATCAGCAAGAAGTTTTACCATAATTGCTCCGTAGTCATTGCCTTGTTCTTTAAGGTTCTCGGCATATTCCTTAGCACCAACGCCTGCCGTTACAATAAATCCGCCTAAATAATCAGTTTTTCCACTATCCTTAGGGACTATATAATCCGCAAGGCATCTATAGACATTATCCTTGGAAATCGTTTGTTGCCTTAACATATTGAAGGTTGTAACACTTCCATTATGGTACATTTCAAGGTCATCTCCTAAAGAGTTAGCAGGAAAAATACCCAAAACAGCATTTGCTGTAAGTATGTCTTCCCTCTCTAGTAAATCTAACATTTCATTGGCATCATCAAAAAGCTTTTTAGCTTCTTCACTATATTTAGGATCTTCCATAATTTTGGGATACACCATGCCCATACCCCAAGCTACAAAGAAATAAGACCAATCAATATAGTTTCTAATCTCGCTGATGGGGAAATTTTTCAAATGTTTAGTTCCAATTAAGTTTGGAACGCTTATACTTTCCTTATTCCAATCTATTTTAAATTTCTTTTCTCTAGCTTCTTCCAGTGGCACAAGCTTTCTTTCAATTTTCCCGTAGCTTTCTCTTAGATTTTGGTATTCCTCCTCAATTTGGGCTAAATACCTATCTCTTTCATTCTTATCGACCAGCTTTTTAGCAGCTTCTACGGCTTTTGAAGCGTCAACGCTATACACGACTCCCTTTGAATATTTAGGTGCAATCTTTAAGGATGTGTGAGTCTTAGAAGTTGTTGCTCCACCAATCATCAGGGGAATATTAAACCCTTGCCGTTCCATTTCCTCCGCCACATTAGACATCTCATCTAATGAGGGAGTAATCAGTCCACTCAGGGCTATGATATCTGCATTTTCTTTTTTTGCTGTTTGGAGGATTACTTCGCAAGATGCCATTACTCCAAGATCAATAACTTCAAAATTATTGCAAGACAGAATGACTGAAACGATGTTTTTGCCTATATCATGGACATCACCCTTAACCGTTGCAACGACCACTTTTCCTGCACTGCTACTTTCACTACTCTTCTTCTCTGCCTCAATGTATGGTAATAAAAAGCCTACAGCCTTTTTCATAACTCTTGCGCTTTTTACAACCTGCGGGAGAAACATTTTGCCTTCTCCAAATAATTCTCCAACCACCTTCATTCCATCCATCAGCGGTCCTTCAATAACCTTTTCTGCTCTGTCATATTGTCTTCTGACTTCTTCAACGTCTTCTTCTATGAATTCCGCTATGCCTTTTACTAAAGCATGTATTAATCGTTCCTTGCAATCTTTCTCTCTCCAGGCAAGTTTATTCTCAACTTGATCCCCACCAGACGCTTTGTATTTTTCCGCAAACTCTAAAAGTTTTTCGGCAGAATCCGGTGTTTTATTCAAGATCACATCTTCAACCTTTTCCAGGAGCTCCTTATCTATTTCATCATAAATTTGAATCATACTTGGGTTTACAATAGCCATATCCATTCCTGCAGCAATAGCGTGATACAAAAACGCAGAGTGCATAGCTTCCCTTATGGCATTGTTTCCTCTAAAGGAGAAGGATAAATTACTTACCCCACCACTTACCTTGGCATAAGGAAGATTTTCCTTGATCCATTTTACGGTGTTAATAAAATCGACCGCGTAATTGTTGTGCTCTTCAATCCCTGTGGCAATTGCTAAAATATTAGGGTCAAAAATAATATCAGTTGGTGGAAACTTCACCTTATTCACTAATAAATCATAAGCTCTTTTGCAAACTGCAATTCTCTTCTCAAAAGTATCTGCCTGGCCTTGTTCATCAAAAGCCATTACCACAACGCCCGCACCATATCTTTTAATTAACGTCGCTTGCCGAATAAACTCCTCTTCCCCTTCTTTTAGGCTTATAGAATTTACAACTGCTTTACCTTGAATTGCCTTTAAGCCTACTTCTAAAACCTCAAATTTTGATGAATCAATCATCACTGGAACTCTGGAAATATCTGGCTCGCTAGCGAGAAGCTTAAGAAATATATCCATTTCACTTAAGGCATCAAGTAGCCCATCATCAAAGTTTATATCTATAATTTGTGCTCCGTTTTCCACCTGTTCCTTGGCCACAAATAATGCTTCTTCATATTTTTTCTCTCTAATTAGTCTTGCAAACTTAGCTGATCCAGAAACATTCGTTCTTTCCCCAATATTGACAAAATTATTTTCTTTCTTTATGACAATGGCTTCAAGACCACAGTAAACAGTCTCTTTCTCGATCAGAGGAATTTTTCTTGGTTTGATACCCTTAACCGCTTCACTGATCGCTTTAATATGCGCCGGTGTTGAACCGCAACATGCCCCGACAATATTTAAATGACCTTCCTCTGCTAATTCCTTTACCAAAGCCGCAGTTTCTTCCGGACGTTCCTCATACTCCCCTAGGGAGTTTGGCAGACCTGCATTTGGATGGAAGGTTACATACCGATCTTGTGTTTTGGAAAGATCTTTAATGAAAGGAATTAAATCCTTAGCGCCAAAGGAACAGTTTAATCCTATGCCAAGAATTTCATCACCCTTCATAGTGTGTGCAAAAGCTTCAAGCGTTTGACCGGATAAGATACGACCACTTTTATCCGCAATAGTACCTGAGATAATTATAGGCAGTGTTATACCTTTTTCCTCAAAGACATTTTCAGCTGCAAATATAGCTGCCCTAGCATTTAAGGCATCAAATATTGTTTCAATAAATATAATATCTACTCCACCATCTACAAGCCCCTGTACCTGCTCCCCATAAGCAAGTACGAGTTCCTCAAAGCTAATATTTCTTATTCCTGGGTTTTCAACATCTGGTGAAAGGGATGCTGTTCTATTGGTAGGCCCAACTGAACCTGCTACAAAACGCGGTTTACTTGGATCAACGTTAGTAAAAAGATCTGCCTCTTCTCTTGCTAGCTTTGCTCCTTGGAAGTTAAGCTCATAGACCTTATCCTCCATACCATAATCCTTTTGAGATATTCTGGTTGCATTAAAGGTATTTGTTTCAATAATGTCCGCCCCAGCTTCTAGATAACTTTTATGAATAGCTTTAATAATCTCTGGATGAGTAATATTTAAAAGGTCATTATTCCCCTTTTGGCTTCTATGACAATTACAACTTCCGGTAAACTCTTGCTCATTTAAGTTATATCCTTGGATACAAGTCCCCATTGCGCCATCCAGGACAAGAATTCTTTCCTTTAAATAATCCTCGATATTATATCTCATTAGTTAGCCCCCTTAATTTTGAGTAAATACTTTTGATGTATTTGAACCTAATACATTCACTATAGCATGATAAAAGAGATATAGGGTAACTCTAAAAAGCTATGGCTTGTTATAGCATAAAACTATAACAAGCCATTTTAGGGCATCTTATAAATAAGGTATATAATTATGATTTTAGACGTGTAATAGGTTTCTACAGTGGAATCATCTATAGATTTTTAGTTACTTTGTCCAATTCTTGCACATAAGCTGTCGCAAGCCTGCTAAGCGTTACACTTTTATGTGAAATCCATCCTACAGTAATAGTTTCATTAATATTCAAGGGTATTGGGATGATGTTATTGCCGTTAAGGTCAGCACTTAAAACGCCTGTTGAAATGGTGTATCCATTTAATCCGATCAGAAGATTAAACAGAGTTGCCCTGTCGCTCACACGGATACTCTTTTTATGAGATAAGGTACTCAATATTTCCTCTGAAAAATGGAAAGAATTGTACTCTCCTTGTTCAAAGGACAGGCAGGGATACGAATCCAAATCCTCCAACGTGACTCTCTCTTGCTTTGCCAGCGGATTTTGAGTACTGATGAAAACATGAGGTGCAGCTTTAAATAATACTGTAAACTCCAAATTGTTTTCTTTCATAAGCTTATTGATTACCTTTGAATTAAATTCATTGAGATACAAAATACCGATTTCGCTGCGGAGGTTTTTTACATCCTCCAAAATTTCATAGGTTTTTGTTTCTCGCAAGGTAAACTCATATTCCTCCAAGGCGTATTTTTTTATGAGATTTACAAAGGCATTTACAGAAAAAGCATAGTGCTGGGTTGAAACAGAAAAGTGCTGGGGAGATGGCTTTGCATCTAGGTAACGGTTTTTCAACAGTTCTGTTTGCTCCAATACCTGCCGTGCATAGCCAAGAAATTCTGCCCCCTCAACTGAAATACTAATTCCCTTGTTGGAGCGCTCAAAAATCGTGATATTAAGCTCTGCTTCCAATTCTTTTATTGCGTTGGAAAGGCTGGGCTGAGATATGAATAAACGCTTTGCAGCGACATTAATGGAGCCCCAGGTTGCGATTACAATTGCATATTTAAG
>LADV01000306.1 GCA_000961805.1 Peptococcaceae bacterium BRH_c23
AATTCATCCCCCACTTAAACACTGCGGAGTTTTGAAGTCGGGGGTCTTCTTGCTGACTTTGATAAATCAACTTGGAATTCCTGGGAAGCTGGATGGTATGTACTTATGGTTGACAGGATAGTGCAAAATCAGTGGGATTTTTAAAACAAAAGAAGGCCCATTAACGATCTTATCAATCGGCAATGGGCCTTCTACTTCTTCGTTAACGTTTCAAACTTACTCCCTAGTAACACTGATACTAGCATTTTGGGGCAAAGCCAACCCTGCAGCCACTTCTATGGTTTTTATAATCCCGGAAACACCCGGGCAACTGGGATGTGGGCTATATTTGGCAAAAACTTCATACACTTTCCCCATATGAAGTTTTTTAAAAATCTCTTGGAAAGCATCGACTTCGACTAATTCTTGAGCAATCTTTTGGTAATTCGGACAGTCACTAGTAATCTCCAATTTTACTTTATGCCCGTCCTCGCTTAGCGCTTTTACATTAATTGTAAAACCACATGCCCCCGCTTTAATAACTCCTGTTGCCATCATATTCACCTCGAACTTTAAATTTAGATTCTGAATCAAAGGGAGCAATCGCAATTTGACCATTAAAGAAATAATTAATTAAATCAATTATTTCTTTAATTTACTTTCTGGGCGCTTGATACCTAAGATAGGTGCTGAATGGTCTTTTCCTAAGAAGAAATTAGACCATGAGGACGTCTGATAGAAATCCCAGTTAGCGGGTGGCACCGGAGGAACATCTAAAGATGCTTCTTCACCATATTTCTTGAGTCTGGCATAAGCTCTGACCCAGACACATTTCTTCTCTTTTGGATAAACCTCACACCAACCGTCCAGGCTCCCGCCACAAGCCCCATTACGCTGATTTTTTGGACATTGGGACATAGGGCAAAGATAGGCTAAATCCAACATAGCACAATCGCCGCAATCCTTGCAATCAAGCATGACGACTTTGGCAAGATGCTCAACAGCATGCAGCCTCTTTTCAGTTTTCTTCTTACCCTCTGCTGCACGGTACATACTGCGCATCATGGGGAACAACTTCTTATCAGGTGTGAACATGAGACCATGCATTCCACGCATCAACGAATACATCGCTCCAGCTGGGGCATCTAAGGGGAGATTGGCTCGATTTGTAGGTCGATCTGTGTTCAAACCAGTTTTCTCATCTTTTTCAAAGTAGTAGAATCCATTCGTTTGAGGATAATCAAACTCTTTGACAAGATCTTGCCAATTCGGGTAAAGTTCTTCCCCTTTGTCAAGAATGTATTCTAATTGTTCGTATTTAAGGTTATGCCCGCCAATATGAACTCCGGCACAGCCTATGCCTTTCAAGATCGCGTACAATTTGGCGGCCCTCAACATCCGTTGACCTACCCCTTTATCCGCGGCGCCCTTTTCCTCATTGAGTTCTGCCAAAAGTTTGTCTGTGACGACACAACCAGGCAACTTGTTTTGATTCATGACATTAGCTGCTCCATAAGGCAGCACGTAAATATTTCCCACAACCGGAATATCTAACTTATTAACCTTCAGGAATTGGATGACTTCATGACATTTCCGAGCATCATACCCTAGTTGAGTGACGACAAATTGAGCGCCGCCTTCGATTTTCTTTTTCAGCTTGTAGTATTGAACCATCAGTTCAGCCTCTGTAGACTTGAACGGGGAAACAGCCGCTCCGGCAAAAAAGTCACTGGGTGCGTGATAAGTTGGTCCCTTCATTCCTTGAACTTCTAAGCCCTTATTCATTTCAGCGATCAGTTGTAAGGTATTAGAGGGATCGAGATCAAAGACTGGTTTAGGGCGTCCTTTAAATCCAGAATAGGTGTAGTCTCCTGTCATCACTAAGAGATTGCGAACTTTTGCACGATCTAAAGCGTATAACTGACTTTCCATCTGATTACGATTCTTATCTTTACAAGTGAAATGTACCAAGGGTTCAATCCCCATTTTGAGAATCTCCATGCCCAAATAATCAGCTAGGATTGCCGGATTACCACCAGGGTTATCTGTAATGGTGAGTGCATGGACTCTACCACCTTTAGCAGCTTGTTCTGCCGATGCGATAGCACTCTCTTGGGCCTTTTCATTGGCACCTCTTCCGGGTACAAGTTCCCAAGTTACAGAAAGTGTGTTTTTGTCAAGTATCGACTCTTTAAACTTATTTAACATTTAACAGACCTCTCCCTTTTCTCCAATATCGATCTTGTTTTCTTATTTCATTATAACCCTTCTTGGACTATAATTTAAGATGTTTTCCGGCAATTTTAAAAGATTCAATCAACTTAGGCGCTCTAAATACATGCTATTCATGAAGTAACTGGAAAATGTGGAATTTCCGCCCAGTTCCACATGGCGAATTTTAAGATATAACTCCTTGGCCTTCGTTAATTCTTGGTAATTCAGAAGAGCTCGTATAGCTCCTACATGCGCCGCATTACCAACCGATTTAATCTTATCTGGGGATATATCTGGAACAAGACCAATATTTAAAATGTTATTTGCTTTAAGATAGGTTGCAAAGGTCCCTGATAAAATAACTGAATCAAGCTCAGGTACTGTAATATCAGCCATTTCAACTAAGGTTTTAATTCCTGCGCAGACAGCTCCTTTGGCTAACTGCATTTCGCTAATGTCTTTTTGACTTAAGGTCACATCTATTCCTTGATCCGTACCATAAGCCAAGACAAATTCACGCCCTTTTTCACCTTTGCGAATCCGATTGGCTAGTTCTAGGGAAAGCCCTTCTCCCTTTTCAGGATCATAAAGTTTCCCTTGTTTGTTGACAACACCAGACTTTCTCATCTCATCGATCCCCTCAATGAGACCTGAGCCGCAAATGCCGACTGGTTTATGTCTGCCGATCACTTCAAAGGTTACTCCATCGTCCGTGATCGTAACTCCTTCAATGGCTCCCTGTTTTGCTCTCATTCCATGGGCAATGCCAGCACCTTCGAAAGCTGGTCCTGCCGCCGTAGAGCAGGCAATCATCGTGTTCTCGGTTTTTAAGAACAGTTCGCAATTCGTACCTAAGTCAATGAGTAAATGATTCCCTTCTCCCAAAACTTCAGGCGCTCCTACAATAGCCCCCATGGTATCTCCCCCAACAAAGCTTCCGATGTTTGGGAAGAGATGAACCTTAGCTTGAGCATTGATTTCCAGTCCTAATTCCCTCGCCGTGAACGTCAAGGGTCGATTACAGACTGAAACAAAGGGAGAAACTGCAAGATGAGAAACATCCAAACCTAGAAGAAGATGTTGCATCGTCGTGTTACCCACGATCGTCATTTTATAGATCTCGCTTTGTTGGATATCCGTCTTAGAAGCGAGTTCTTCAAGTAAGTGATTAATCGTTCTCCTCACAGCACTGCGTAAAGTCAAGGCATTCTCTCGACTTTCCGTAGCAAAGGAAATACGAGAGATTACATCCGCACCATAAGCTGTCTGTTGATTTTCCGTAGATACAACTTTCAGGACATCTCCTTGTAATAGATCGACTAGGGCGACTGCTACGCTGGTGGTTCCAATATCAATGGCTACACCATAAAGTCGTTTTGTCGTATCTCCCGCTTCGATATCCATAATCTCATCGTCAGAAGCTGTAATCGTTAAGGCGTACTTATCTGCCCGTAAAACGTCCGGAACCTTACCTAGGACATACAAGCTGGCCTTAGTATAACTCTTACCTGTGATCGTGCTTAGGGTATCTACGATACGATCCCAGTCCCCTCGTTCATCAGCAAGGGTTGGCTTGCTGGCCTGAATATATACCTTTTCCACCTTGGCATCTAAGGCAGTCGCCTTCATTCCGAGGAGAGCCCCTTCTTTTCGATCCTGGCTCTCGACAAAGTCCAGTTCAATAACCATACCCTCAGCAGGTACAACGGTACAGGCAAGCCTTATACCTGTCTTTAATTCAATGTCATTGAGATGCGCTAAATCTCGCTCACTTGGCGAAGAGACATGCCCAGTCATTCGAACTTTACATTTACCACAGGTTCCTTTGCCATTACAAACATTTTGCACGGGAAGACGATTACGGATGAGGGCTTCCATTAAGGTTTCATTTTCCTCTGTTGTTATGACTTGATTGGGGTAAATTGTTATCTCCATGACGACCTCCTATTAGCATATCGACTATCTGTCTTCCCCCAAGGCAAACAGTTCACCTGTCCCCTTGTTCTCCCACAGATACTTTCTCCTATAATTAATATTCGCCTCGTTTCATGGTTATCCTTCAAGATAACTCAGACTTATCTGTCATTATTCTACCTTTTCTAAGAAATTCGCCAGTTCTTTAGGAGTATTAAAGAGATGATCTGGAGAACCTTCCTGGAGTTTAGCGGGTGAATGCCATCCCCACGTGACTGCAATGGTCTGGGTTCCAGCATGTTTACCTTCGATCATATCTCCTTTAGTATCCCCCACATAATAGGCGGGGATTCTGGGATGTAAGGACATTGTGTTTTGAATCTTTTTAATTTTACTCTTTTCCTTTTCTGCCCCAATGACATCGATAAAACAAGTAATTCCGTTTTGGCTTAATATCTTTATCGTAGCACTGGACAGATTTGAGGTTATGACATAAACTAAGTGTTTTTCAGAAATACGTTGTAATGCTTCTCCTATGTCAGCAAAGAGTTCAAGATCTGCCAATTGTTCACCTTGTAAAATTTCATATCGCTTTAAAATAGTGTCAATCGTTGATTCATCCATACCGCGCTGCATCATAGTTTCGTAGACATTCCCTTCAAAAAGCCCGATCACATCATGCGGCTCTTGGATCCCTGTGAACCCATTCTCCAGACAGGCTTGTGAAAAGCGAGCTATAAAAACCTCAAGGGAATCAACGATAACTCCATCATAATCAAACATTACAAGCGCCACGTTCTACCTCCTAGCTTGCCAGTAGAATTCCTACTATTCTTAAGCGTACTGACTTGTCCATCAAGCATAGTACCCCTATTAAAGATGATCCCCTCCTCAAGCGAGAGAAGGGGATCATTCACTGATTTGCAGTTTAAGATTAGCCTAAGAAATCGAATTGTTTATTGCGGAAGGCCTTAAGATATTTGACACAATAGTCATCTCGTCCAGCCAGAGCCTCGGCAGTCACCAAGCTCGCCATCATCATCTTATCCAGCGGGTTGATGATGAGTCCATCCAACCCTTTGCCGATGGCCATAATAGCAAAGGCATGGTTCATGAATTTTCGAACTGGCAAGCCATAAGACACATTGGAAAGTCCGCAAATCGTATGGACCCCTTTAAAGCGAGTCATGATGGCTTCCACAGAGTTAATGAACTCAACTGCAAAGGTACTGTTGGTAGAAACAGGCTGAACCAACGGGTCAACATAAATATTATTAAGCGGAACATTATTTTTGACTAAGCCGTCAATCAGTTTTTCGGCAATTCTAAGCCGAGCATCCATTGTTTCGGGCATCCCTTCGTCACTCATGCAAAGGGCCACAACTTTTAAGTCAGTTCCGGCAACGACAGGAATTAAGGCATTATAACGTTCTTTTTCCAAAGATATAGAGTTAATCATCGCGATGCCTTTGTGCACAGACAGAGCCGCCTCGATGGCCTTGGGATCTGGACTATCAATGCAGCAAGGGGCGTCAACTGCTTCTTGAACTGTTTTCACTAGCCATTGCAGGTATTCAGGTTCTTTGCCCACAAAGATACCGGCATTCACATCGATAAAGTCCGCTCCTGCTTCATATTCGTCCTTAGCCACCTGTTGGATATATGCAGCATCCTGTGCTTTGATGGCTTCCCCAACAGCCTTGCGGCTTGCATTAATTAATTCTCCAACTACTAACATTGACTTTTCCTCCTCATATTTCAGTTCAACTTAATCCTCTTAGTGAATACTGCAAATTCTATGCCAACAATTATACTGGCAACAATCCCTCTTAATGACCTGACTCAAGCAAAATATTATCCCAAAAGGTCACTAATTAAATGGATCGGTATAAATATTCACTAACTTGTTACATGTCTCCTAAGTCAGCATCGACTTAAGTCTATCTGACTTAGATCCACTTAAGTCATTCACCCATTGAAAGGTCGTCATTCAAACTCAGATAACGGTAATGACTTAGTCAAGAATAAACTATAGTATAAGCTGAGATAAAATTCAAATCTTTAAAAAATGTTTTTATTTAGCAGTAAGTCGGCGAGCCGTCTCCACTGCTCCGGGAGCGTCAGTGCTCCAACCATCTGCCCCAATTTTGTTAGCAAAATCTTCTGAAACAGGTGCGCCGCCGACCATCGTCTTAAGGCTTAAACCCTGTTCGCGGATTGCTTTAACCGTGACTTCCATAAACGGCATCGTGGTGGTTAAGAGTGCGGACATGCAGATCACATCGGCATTTTTCTCCTTAGCCGTGGCCAGGAATTTTTCTGTATCTACGTCTACACCGAGGTCATAGACTTCAAAGCCGGCACCTTCCATCATCATGGAAACCAGGTTTTTGCCAATGTCATGTAAGTCACCTTTGACAGTTCCGATAATAATGGTTCCCTTTTTCTCGTTTTCCCCTTGAGACAACAATGGCTTAAGTACTTCAAGTCCGGCTTTCATAGCTTTAGCCGCCATGAGCATTTCCGGCACAAAGAATTCTCCTTCAGAGTAGCGTTGGCCAACTTCATCCATGGCTGCGATCAGACCATCACTAAGAATTTCAGAAACGTCAGTCCCACTAGCTACCTCTGCATTAACGAGAGTCACCACTTTGTCGATATCAAATTCAACCACTGCAGCAAAAATGTCTTGTACGCTCATTATTCTCTCCCTTTCCTATCGGCCGCTCTTGGCCGTCACGTTAAATTTCATGATTATGAATTAGTGATAAACTATTTACAATTAAATTATAGGCTCCATTTAGCGTCTCCCGCGACTAGTCCCTTAAAATGGTCACGAACTTTAGCATCCATTTCGTCGGTGAAGCGCGACTTATTAGGTTTGCTCAGAATTTTATTAGCTTCTTTCATCGCTCGGCTATGGGCATCCGGCTTACCTTGATCTTCCCAACGACGACGCATTTCTCTCGTCGCAACTTTAGGGAGAACTGCGATAGTACGCATATTCTTCATAGTATGGTCGGTGTCCATATAACTACCACCAGGTCCAATTTTAGCAATTAGATCTAAGCAGAGGTTCTCTTCGCTGTATTCATAGCCCTTTTTCATTCGTTTGAGCATTAAGGCGATTTCATTATCGATAACCGCTTTAGCAAAGTCAAAGGCCATCAGACTTCCTAAGAGACCACCCATATTGAAGAGGTCTGCCCCTGCCAGCAAGGCACCTGTGGTATTCATACCCGTCTCATAGCCGGATTGAGCATCATTTGAATGAGCATTCGTCAAGCCAATGTATCCACCGGAAGGAACATTGTAAAATCTTGCCATCTCTGTATGAGCCATTTGCATCATTCCGGTCTCGATAGCACCAGGTGCATAAGCCCCTGTCCGCATATCAGCAACCGTTGACAATACCGCATAAATCATAGGGGCACCCGGACGAATCATTTGGATTAGAGTTGCCAATCCCAAGAACTCAGCATTACCAAGCGTTAATGTTCCCATCAAGCTAAGTGGTGAGGTCATCCCTGCATTAGGCACAATCGTTCCATAGACTGGTAAACCTTGTTCAATCAGGTAGATAACTGCTTCCGTCGACTCCACATCAAAGGTCAAGGGAGAAACAACTGGGCAGTAGTGGTGGTTGATGAAGGGACGCTTACGATATTCTTCTTCGCTTCCTGCGATCAGGGCGCCTAACTCTAAGACTGTTTTGAGGTCCTCCATGTTGGGAGTATTACTACGGACAGGTTTTTTGCAGTTTTTCAAAGCAGGGTAAAAACGAGATATACTGAACTGCCCTTCTGGGGCATCATCAGCTAAGGTAGAAATTGAAAAAACATCAAAGCCTGGCAGTTCATTAATCAAATAAGCAATATTGGCAATATCGTCAGATGTTGCTCGACGTTCTTCGCCTGTTTTAGGATCGATAATATTAGGTGCTGAACTTCCTGTTACGACGATCGGTCGGTCTCCGGGCATTGTGACATCGAATTTAGGATCTTGGGCCGTAAAAGTATAAGTAGGAACAAACGACTTTCTAGCGTTCTCGACTACTTCTCTTGGAAACTTGACCATCATTGTCTCCATGTCAACTTGGCAGCCATTCTTAGCAAAAATTGCAAGTGCTTTCTCATTGCGAACCAGCATCCCAACGTTTTCAAGAATTTCCAATGAGGCTTCGTGAACGCGTTCTACTTCTACCTGACTAAATAATTTTGTAAATTCCACAATACTGTCCCCTTTCCATACTATCAATTTTTCTTTTACATCTCATTTATCGAGTGTAAGGTCTCCCGTTTCTATATGCGGGAGAAAAATTGGCACAATTCAATTTAGTGGTAGGGCAAAGACCCTTACTATATTACCGAGTGAATTCACTCTAATATGATTTAAACCATTATAAGGAGTTAGCAACGTCTGCAATCTCTGCTTTATGGTTTTCAATCCAATTCATCAAACGAACATTATGCTGTAAATAAGCAATGTACTCATACTCGTTCAAATTCGTTCCGGCATAGTAGGCTAATACATCCCAGTTAATCAAATAGATATTGGCAGCGGCAATCATCGTTGGCAGATACTCTAACTCCACTGCATTGAGCGGTTCAAGTCCTTTCAATTTAACCAATCTTTGTTGATATGCTTTTAGAAAGATTGCACATTTATCGAGAAGTAATACACCATCCTCGTCATCTTTCCAGGAGCAACAACAATAGGCTAGAGCAAGCGAAACATCAAAGAGCCGATGATCAATTTTAGACCAATCAAAATCAAAGATTCCCACAACCTTGTTATCCTCGTATTTTAAGTTGCCGGCATGAAAGTCATTGTGACAAGGTGTGTATGGCATTTTTTCTAGTATTTCATTGGGGATTCGCGAACTCTCAATAACCTCTAATATTGAGTCAAGCTTACTTTTATAATAGGTGTGAAACTTTGTGTCAATATCGGTCTGTGCTAAAGTCTTATATTTTTCCGGTAGAGCCAAGAGTAAATCCATGATCTTAGGTTCTACCCGCTCTAAACCATGTGAATTAAAATCTCTGGCAGCGTTATGGAACGTTGCGAGAACTTCTCCAGCGCTGGCACATTCTTCATCATTTAAATTAGGAGTATCCCAGGTGTATAAGTCCTCTCCTTTCAGAAATTCATACACCGCAAAATAGATATCCTTCTTCTTTTCTTTCGCTCCCTCGACTTTCTTGACAAATGTTGAACCATCTTTAGTACGAATTAATCCTGCCGCAATATCTAAGCCATGAGCTTTTGAGTATTCAATCATTAAATGTTCAAATGTTATTTCTGACTCTGTAATTCCGTATTTATATTTCCTCACAAAATATTCGTTCTTCTGTCCGTCTTTTTCAGTATAAATGCCAAAACTACGATTAACATATCCACCAAAAATTTCGTAAACAGCAGTAACACTCCCAAGATTATAAGGTTGAAGAGCATCAACGATTTGATTTCGGAGCAGGACTGATTCCATAGACTCAAAGAAATGAGCAGCAGCTTTTTTTAGTTCTTGACTTTGGGTAAACATGGAAAACGTTTGATCCACACTAGGTTCTTTAAGAAGTCTCATCTTTTTTGTGTCCACAGGCACCCTCCTCAAAATTATTACTCTCTAAATCGCAACCCTTCTCTATTTAAATATTATTTACTCTTTAATGCGCGATTAGTTTGACTATTGTTATAATAATAGCATCTAATGAAAACTTTTTTATAACACATTCCTGCTCGTTTTGACGCATTACAACCAATTGAATATTCGTACTATTTAGTACATATTGCTATTCTTTGTTGATATTAGCCAAAGAAGACTCTACCCTCACCTAAGCAAACTACAAAACACCCACTTGCAAGAAGTGGGTGTCTTAATTGCGGCTAGAAATTTAGCGACTTTTTCTACTAATGATCTTAGCTAGATTTTCTTCTAAGAAGACTCGAACTTCAAAAGCATCTTCAAAATAATAATCAGCCCCGATTGTCTTAGCATAACCTGAGTCGACAGGTGCACCTCCCACAATGATGACCAAGTTTTTACGAATCCCCATTAGCTCTAATTCGTCAATCACTTCTTTCATCACCGTCATCGTGGTTGTAAGCAAGGCAGACATCATAAGAATATGGGGTTTTTCTTTGCGAACGACACTGGCAAACTTTTTGGGCGTTACATCCACTCCCAAATTAATAATCTCTGCTCCGGTGCTGATGACTAACATCTTCACTAAGCTTAAACCAATATCATGAAGATCCCCAGCTACCGTTCCCATGACAATTTTAGCGGCAATTTTTTTATCAGAATCCTTTAGCAAGGGTTCTACAAGGCTTAACCCGGCATGCATTGCCCGAGATGCCATGAGAACCTCGGGGACCATCACCCTTTGCTCACGAAACTTCTCAGCTACACGATCCATTCCTGCGATTAAACCCTTTTCCAGAACAGACTCTGCCGAAAAACCCTGAGCTAACGCTTGTTTCGTTAGGGCCATGGTATTTTCTGCTTCTCCAGAAATAATGGATTTAATGATAGCTAGAAAAACCATTCATACTCACCCTCTAATACAAACTGTTTTTGTAGATCAGGGGTGTAACCCCGATATACTTACGGAAGACTTTAGAAAAATAACTTTGGTTTTGAAAGCCAACCGCTTTCGAAACTTGAGCAACACTAAATTCAGGTTTTTTCATCATTTCAACCGCTTGCTCCACTCTCACTCTGGTTAAGTAATCATTAATCGTACAATCGAGTTCTTCTCGAAACAAGCGAGAGAGATGCGAAGTACTTACAAAGAGATGCTCAGCCACATCCGCAACAGTAAGGGGCAAAGCGTAATGTTCCATGATGAAATCCCGAGCATTTTTAACAATGGCCAGGTGTTTTTTATCTGCTAAGGTAAAAATCCCTTCTAAGAAGGTTTCAACAATATGCTGAATCTTGTAAAAAAACTTTTCTACTCTCTCAATACCTTCGATTTCCTTGTTAAATTCTTTTAGATGCATCATAATACGTTCCGCGTTAGCTCCACCTTCGACGGCCGCCCTAGATGTTAAGGTTGCCAATTCCAAGATACGCACTTTGACCGTTTCCAGATCCCCTACAGTTTTGGTATAGAGGTCTGTTAAAAGACTTTGAAGCGTTTGGTTTGCTCTCGTTCGATCCCCAAGGCGTATATAGCGCAAAAATTTACGTTCTTTCTTTAGATAAGTGTCATAATCACTAATATCCGGTAAATTCTTCCGCTTTCTCTCCTCGATTTCCCGGCGTATCTGCTGTTGTTGCAAACGGGTGGCATCAATTTCTGCTAAGCTATTAATATTTCGTTTCACGATATGATTGACTACGACGAAAAGCATATCTGCAGCCGCTTGGGAACGAGCCGGAGAGACAACCTCAAGCTTACAGGCTTTGGACTTTAATTCCTCGAAGTTCTTGATCCCAACATTCAGCTTCTTCAGTTCTTGAAAGAAGAAGTGATCAGGTTCCCACATTAAAACTTGTCCACAGATAATGCTTCCCCTGGAAACCCCTTGAATCGTGATTGGAACGGCCCAAATCACCAATCCTGCATGACAACGAAAAAAATAGGGTTCCTCCCATTTTGCAGCTTCCAAGCTGGCTCGTTTATAGGAATCTTGACATTTTTTTTCTCCTTCAGGTTGGCAGCGAATATAACGACAAAAATCGCTGCGTTCTAATTCTCCAAGTACAGAAAAGGTTGCTCCCTCGTTATTAATCGCCTCGATATGCAAACCAGTAGCGTTGTGAAAACTACCTAGGATTTCTTCAAGATAGTTAGGGTCCAGTAGGTTAGCCTCAAATGTTTTGCGCATCGAACCCATCCTTACCTAAAGGGGTCAGTAATTCCCCTCAAGTTCATTGTTCATTATCTCTTCTATTCGTCAGAACTATTGCAAATCCTGCCCTAAACTGCACGATTTTAAAAGCGACTGAACATTGTTAAACTTCAGTCGCTTAGGAAATGTCACTTTAATATTATGTCAAATTTACGTCTAGTGAACTCGTTCAGTTAACGTCAAACCGAACATCGAGACTTCAAACTAAGATAGTCTCCAATAAAGGTTTGAAACTTGGCTCAACGATTGAAGACTAAGGTTTTCAAGACCACTGGAACAACTCTGCCACCCATAAGGGGTTTCCCAATATCAATATAATCACAATTCTCCACTTCCAGCTGATCAATGCAAACCAATTCTAAGTGGCGATTGGCTAAAGCATTAATACACTGTCCTAAGACTTTCCCACAGTCCGCTTCGATAACCAGAATAAGGGGTTTATCTGTACACAAGTAGTCTTCCAGCCCCCATAGCAGCCCTTGTGCCAAACCATTGATATCTGCAAAGGACATTGTGCGGGGACCTTTCATGGCTAGGGCTATGACTCCCTCTGAGTGATCCACTTGAAGGCGGAGAATCTCGTTTTTAACGACTTCAGCTATGCTTATTGGTGTATCGGGAATCCCGGCTGTGAAGGGAGAAATAACCATGACATTGCGCAATGGCAAGGTATTTTCCTGAAGATGGATGGTACTGCCACTTAAATTGACCGACTGAGTTCCAGTCCCAATGACGGTTGCTCGAACTGTTTCATTCGGCTTTTCTAAGACAAACCCAGCTGTTTCTAAGCTTACTTTAAGCTCCCAGCCTAAAAGCGGACCGAAATCTCCAAAAGCAGTCACTTCTGCCATAGTTGCAGGCCCATTTGAAGCATAGACATAGTCTGCTACCCCGCCAGAAATCATCACTTTTCGAATCGGATGTTCTAACTGCAAAGGAGGGGTCATCAGAAGTTCCTTGGTTAACCCAGCGTGTATAGAGGTCTTGAGCACCTCCACAACACACTCAGCCATTGCTTTAACCAAGGGGCGAAATTGAGCAAGGGTCACTCTCTCTCCTACTTGAAGCCTTTGTCCAGTGGCTTGTAAGGCAATTCTTGCCGGCTCAGAAATGTAAGTGATCCGGTCCCCTTGTCGTTCAAACTCGATTAAGTGTCCGCCGACGTTTAGGCATGAAGAATCGACTGCCTTGCCCTCCCGAAACGTAGCATAGTTGGAGGTTCCACCACCCACGTCGATATTGACGACGACTTGGTGTCTTTGGGCAGAGAATAACGCAGCACCCGATCCTTTGCCTGCAAAAATAGCCTCCAAATTGGCACCGGCAGTGGCCACTACAAAGTCTCCAGCAAACCCAGCTAAAGCATCAATAATTGCTTTAGCATTTTCCTTTTTTGCCGTCTCTCCAGTGATAATCACAGCTCCAGTGTCAATCATTTCTGGCGTTAGCCCAGCAGCCTGATATTCGCTTTCCACAATCTTGGAAACTGCAACCGCATTAATCAAGTCGCGGTCTAAAAGCGGCGTAAAATAGATCTGGCTGCGGTGGATCACTTCCTTATCCGTGATTTCCACACGAGGAACTAAGGTTCCGGAAGCCGTATTCTCAATGGTCAAGCGGCTGATCACCAGTTGTGTAGTCGTGGTTCCAATATCAATGCCCACACTCGTGATCTGTTGATTAGTCGATTCGGGCATTTTTCACCACCCCTATCTACCTCCGTGGCTCCCACTTCTATAAGTGGGAGTTCCATGCTCTGCTTCGGTGGGGGTAGACTCCCCCACCGAAGTCTCGATGTCCAGCTTTAGCTGGTCGAGTTCACTTTTGCTGGTTCAGCTTAACACCACTAGCTTTGGCAGCCAGAATTTGTTTAATGACATCCGTGAGGTGTGCCCCTGCTTCAGCAGGTGGGATTCCGCCCTTGTGAATATTGGAGATAACCGTACGGTCCGCTTCAACCGTGTTTTGATCGGGTCGGTAAATCATGTAGGCACTAAGGCTCTCCGCCGTTCCTAGTCCTGGACGCTCTCCAATCAAGGAAATGATCACATCTGAATTGACGATAGATGCTACATGGTCTTGAACCCATACCCTGCCATTCTTCACGAAGAACGGGGCTCCGACTTTGATTCCTGCAGCTTTCAATCCTTGCATTAAGGCAGGCAGTAAGTCGGGGATGTTGGCTTCAATCGCACTTGAACTCAGTCCGTCGACGATTAGAATCTGGACCTGGACATTCTTTTCACACTTCTCCGAAATCATTTTCACTGCTTCTGAGGATAAACGACGCCCCAGGTCTGGTCTTTGCAGAAACTCGTCCTTACTAGTAGCAGCACTTTGAACTGACATTAAGTTCATCCGTTGGAGAAATTGCTCAGAAACATCGAGGAATACGGCATCTTGGGCTACGGCATGATCCGCCAAAAACCTTAATAAGGCCATGGTCTTGGGTCGTGCTCCGGCTCTGCCAATTCCAATCCGGGCTGGGGTTGATTTCATCATAGCCTTTACCGCATCCGCATTGAACGGGTTGGAAATCTGCATTTCATCTAGGGGAGGGAACGTCACCATCTCCTCTGATTCTCTGCTAGGGAGTAGGGACGGATCCATCATCGCTGCCGACATCACGTGGTCTTTCCCCTTCTGTGAAAGCAGCCCTTTCTTAGCCAGTTCTTCCATAACACTTTGGATAATGACTTTTTCTAATTCGTTATTCGCAACTGCCACCTCGATTCGCCTCCCTATTTATCAAATATCGATGGGTCTCCGGCTCTCTCAGTCAGTTTGCCGTTTTCTAAAATCCCCATCTTCTCTAACCATTGCTCAAATTCAGGAAGCGGTCGCAAACCCAAAATTTCCCGGGTACTTGCATCATCATGGTAACTAGTATCCTGATAGCTCAACATGACATCATCACCGCCAGGAACTCCCATGAAGAAGTTCGAACCAGCCATGGCGCAAAGCAGGGTTCCCATTTCCTGATCATTCTGATCTGCTTTCATATGGTTGGTATAACAAGGTGCGATTCCCATCGGCAAACCATGCAGCTTACCCATAAATAGATCTTCCAAGTCTGCCCGGATCACTTCTCGACCTGAATAGATCGTCTCTGGTCCAATAAATCCAGAAACGTTGTTGGTCATAAATGGCCGATAACCACGTGCATACCCATAGGTTCTTGCTTCCAAGGTCATCATATCAACACCAAGATGGGCATCTAGAGAGACCTCGGAGCCTTGGCCAGTTTCAAAGTACATAAGATTAGGACCTGTCGCCGTTCCTTGGCGCTGTGCTAAAGCAAAAGCCTCATCCAGAATGGTCGCGCTTACACCAAAGGCATCATTCGCTTTTTGCGTTCCAGCGATACTTTGGAAAACCAAGTCAACAGGAGCCCCTTTTTCAATCGCTTTCATTTGGGTTGTCACATGAGCCAACACACAGTTTTGAGTTGGAATTGCCCATTTCACCATGAAATTTTTGACCGTATCTAAAAGTCGAGTAACCGTCTCTACATTGTCTTCCACAGGATTAATTCCAATTACGGCATCTCCCGAACCATACGATAACCCTTCTTTAAGGGATGCCAGCATTCCTTCGACATTGTCTGTGGGGTGATTGGGTTGACAACGAAAAGCAAGTGTTCCAGGTACACCGAGTGTGGTATTACAGTGTGACTGAATGCGCATCTTCTTCGAGCCAAAGACTAGGTCCATGGTGGACATTAACTTAGCTACTGCAGCAATCATTTCGCTCGTCAGCCCTCGACTGATATGAGCCAAGTCCTCTCCCGTTGTTTTATGGTCTAAGATATACTCACGCAAGTAGCCGACCGTCCAGCTTTTGATCTCTTGATAGATTCTCAAGTTAAGTCCGTCATAGATTGCTCGAGTGACTTCATCCTCTTCATAAGGAATGACAGGGTTATTATAAATATCCTCAAGGGTAAGATTACTCAAGACTAATTTTGCTGCCACTCGCTCAGAAGCAGATTTTGCGGCAATTCCGACCAATTCATCACCAGACTTCTCTTCATTGGCCTTAGACATAACTTCCTTGAGACTTTGGAATGCAAAAATTTTATTATAAACTTTTGCTTTTAAAATCATGGATCGATCCCCCAATCTGACTTAATGTCCTTAATCGCAAAAATCTGCCCAGTTCGCAGGGTAGGTAGCATAGAATACTTTACAAAACGTGGGAGAGGAAAAAACCACTTGGCTTCCCTTAGGAATATAGACCACATCTCCTGGTTTAGCGCGAAAGACTTGCCCCTCAACTTCTAAGACAAACTCGCCCTCTATAACATAATCGACTTCATCATAATTTAAAAACCAAGGCAATCTGGAATGATCAAAGGTCATAAAACCCGAGGCGAGGTTGCCCACCCGTGAGTCAATCACATCAACGAGTCCCACCTTTTGCCCTGGAGGAGCTTCCAGAAAAGGCTGGATGACTACGGTTTCCCCTTTGACATGAGTGGCTTTGGGATTCTCACAGGCTGGTTTGAGCACCTCACCCAGAATCTTCTGCACCGCTCTTTTCAGGTCTTCACTCTGGCTTCCTGCATCTGTTGAGTTTCCAGAGGAAATGCTGACTTCTTTAACACTAGACGGTTGATTCACCTGTTGTCCGACTGATTGACCAATAACACTGCGACTAACAATTTCCTGTCTCCCTTTGCTAATCGTGATCCCTAATTCTTTAGCAAGATCTTTGGCGGAGGGAGTTAGAACACTATCTTCTTCTAAAACTACATTTTTATCCAGCTTAGCCAAATCTCGTAATACGGCCGCCGAAATAAATCGTCCCATAACACACCTCCTTTTCGATGTTCGAAGTTCGAGGTTCGATGCTCGATTTTTAAGTTTTCGTTACTAGTTTTCTCTGGCTCAAACTTAGCGCTTCGCACCTCGTTTTAGTCTCCTTTAGTACTTCGTATTCAATAGATGCGTAGTTCAGGTCGCGTTTCGAGCCTCGAAACTCGCTTCAATTAGTCCTCGCGCCTCTTGTCTCCCACCTCATGCTTCGTTCTTCGCCATCCAGTTCGTTATCCTTGTTTCGAACCTCGTGCTTCGTATCTACCAGTTCGTGATCCTCGTTCGAACTTCGAACTTCAAACCTCGAACCTCGATTCAAGCCAGGCTTTCGATGAGTTGCTTCGCGGGCCTTGGGATGACAACTTGACGAATGAGGAGGCCCTTTTCACTGGCTATGGCGCTTCCCTCTTCGACCGCTGCTTTCACGGAGGCGACTTCTCCAGTCAGTACGGTATAGCTTTTGCCTCCGATTCCAAAGGCCAGATGGATCAGCATTGGCTCCACATCTCCTGCTTTTACCGCAGCATCGGCTGCTTCGATTAAGGATGCCACGCTGTATGTCTCGATAAT
>LADV01000307.1 GCA_000961805.1 Peptococcaceae bacterium BRH_c23
CCTGCGGTCGTTGCTGGTGGAAAAGCAGAGCGCAAGCTCTGCTTTTTGCGTAAATGTTTGAAGTGAGGTTCGAGGCGCAATGTTTGATATGCGATATACGATATTTGACCTTTGACCTTCGAGTATCGAACCTCGCGCCTCGAACTTTGATATAATGGATATTAGATTCAGATTAAAGAACTTACGTAATTTTTGAGGTGTAAAAATGTTAGAAAAACTTTATGAGATTGAACGAAAATATGATGAATTGACGGAACTTCTGAGTGATCCGGAGATTATAAAGAATCAGAGTGAGTGGCAAAAATATGCTAAGGCACAGGCCGGCATGACAAATCTCGTCACAGCCTTTAGGGAATACCAAGGAGTAAAGCGTGAGCTTGAGGAAACGGAAACTATTCTTCAAGAAAAATTAGACTCTGAAATGCGAGAAATGGCGGAGCAAGAGAGAGGTCAATTGCAGAGCCAAATACAGGAACTAGAAGAACAGATCCGTGTCCTACTTTTACCCAAAGATCCCTTAGATGAGAAGAACGTCATCATGGAAATTAGAGCAGGCGCAGGAGGGGATGAAGCATCCTTGTTTGCCGGAGATCTCTATAGAATGTATACTCGATATGCAGAAGCTCAGGGCTGGAAAACGGAAGTTCTAAGTGCCAGCTATTCAGATGCGGGTGGTTATAAGGAAATCATTGTGCTTATGGAAGGGCATGGTGCCTATAGCAAATTAAAGTTTGAGAGTGGTGTGCACCGCGTTCAACGGATCCCTGCAACGGAGTCGCAAGGCAGGATTCATACCTCTACGGCGACGGTTGCAGTTCTTCCCGAAGCAGAAGAAGTGGAAGTATCCATTAATCCCAATGACCTGCGCATCGATGTCTATTGTTCTAGTGGACCGGGTGGACAGTGCGTGAATACCACCCAATCAGCGGTACGAGTTACCCATCTACCGACAGGGATTATTGCCTCTTGCCAAGATGAAAAATCCCAACTTAAGAATAAAGAGAAAGCGTTACGCGTCTTACGGGCTAGAATACTAGAGAAAGCTCAAGAAGAGGCGAGCGGTGAACAGGCTTCTGAACGCCGAAGCCAAGTAGGCACAGGAGATCGGAGCGAGCGGATCAGAACGTTTAACTTCCCACAAGGACGGGTTACAGACCATCGCATAGGCCTTACCTTACATCGCTTGGAGACAATCTTAACAGGTGATCTGGATGAAATTATCCAAGCCTTGAATTCGTCGGATCAAGCTGAACGACTTAAGGCTGAGATTCAGTAATGGAAAACTTGCTTTAGATCAAAATCTTATGTCATCTAAAGTAAGCGGAACTTATCTAAGGACTTAATGAACGAACCTCGAACTTCGAATCTCGAACTTCGAGTATGGGGGCTTTTGCTGGTGAAGGTAATTGACAGTCTGCGTTGGGGCGAAGCGCGGCTCACAGAAAAAGGGATTACAAATGCTCGCTTTGATGCAGACATGTTGTTGGCCTGGGTTTTAAATGTTTCCCGACCCCAACTCTATCTGGACGGGGACCGAAATTTGTCTGAGTTAGAGGAGGCAGATTTTCGGGGGGGTATTATCCGTCGCGCCGGGAACGAACCTCTCCAGTACATCTTAAAGCGGCAGGAGTTTATGGGGCTTTCTTTCTACGTCGATGAACGGGTTCTAATCCCGCGTGCGGACAGTGAGATTTTAGTCGAGAAGTGGCTCGAGGTTGTAAGACAGGAAGAAGACGAGCGGCAAGAAAGAAAGATCAAGGTTGCGGATCTTTGTACTGGAAGCGGGGCTCTTGCTATTTCGATGGCGCATTATTATCCTAAAGCAGAAGTGGTTGGAACTGATCTTTCGTCTGACGCACTGGAAGTGGCGCGACAGAATTCTCAGAGTTTGGGTGTCTCGGTGCAATGGCGTCAGGGGGACTTTTTGGAACCTATTTTGGGTCAACTTTGGGATTATATTATTACGAATCCTCCCTATGTTTCTAAGGAGGAGTATAAGCAGTGTGATCCGGAGATTTTCAGAGAACCATCCATGGCCTTTTTAGGAGGACAAGATGGTTTAGATTATTATCGCCGTCTGGCAGAAAATGTGCGATCTATACTAAATCCTCAGGGGATGCTGCTAATGGAAATTGGTTGTGATCAAGCGGAGGCGGTTTGTAGGCTTTTCCAGATGAGGGGTTTTGAAACACAGGTTTTCCCGGATCTGGCAGGGAGAGACCGGGTGATCATAGCGAGGTGACAAAGATGCTAACAAAACGGAGTTATATAGATAGAATCCACCCAGAAGTCGAATTGTTAAGAGAAGGGTCAGAATGGCTGCGTTCGGGAGAACTGGTAGCTTTTCCTACTGAAACGGTCTATGGGTTAGGGGCCAGTGCGCTGGATGCCCTAGCCTGCGAAAAGATTTTCTGGGTAAAAGGACGGCCACAAGATAACCCTTTGATTGTGCATGTTAGCAATCGTGCTATGGCAAACAAGCTGGTTGAAAGATGGACCCCAGAAGCTGAACTATGCGTTCAACATTTTTGGCCGGGTCCACTAACTTTAGTTTTGCCCAAAACCGCTTTGGTTCCCGATGTTGTCACTGCTGGGTTAGCGAACGTAGCGGTCCGTATGCCCAGTCACCCGGTAGCCCTTGGCCTAATCGAAGAAACCGGCCTTCCCATTGCTGCGCCAAGCGCTAACCTTTCAGGCAAGCCTAGTCCGACGAGCGGCAGCCATGTCTGGCGCGATATGAAAGGCAAAATACCGCTGATTCTAGACGCTGGGGCCTGTCAAGTAGGGGTTGAATCAACGGTCCTCGATGTCACTGGAGGGGTACCCACCATCCTACGCCCAGGTGGTATTTCCAAGGAAATGTTGGAAGAGATCTTAGGTGAGGTTCGAATGAATACTCTGACGGATAATCGGGTTCCTAAAGCACCGGGTATGAAATATAGGCACTATGCTCCCCAAGGAGATATGATTGTAATGGTCGGCCTTCAAGAGCGTGTCATACAGCGGATGGGGCAAGAAATTCAAAAAGGACATGCTCGCTTAAAAAAAGTAGGAGTTCTTTGCACGCTTGAAAGTGCACCCTTTTTACATAGCCGTTTACCGGATCTTTTGTTTGTGTTGGGATCTAAGCATCGATCGGAAGAAGTTGCCAGTAACTTGTTTGAGGGATTAAGATTATGCGATGAAAGAGGAGTGGACATAATCTTAGCTGAAGGAATCGAAGAGGGAGGCCTTGGAGCGGCTATTATGAACCGCTTACAAAAAGCATCAGGCCATCGGATTGAATATATCTAAACATCATTCATCTAATAAAACCCTTTCCCTTGCATATACATAGAGGGAACGGAGGGAAGGGTATGAATTTAACGTGGGTTGTGGCAGTAGCAATTGCCTTGGGAGCAGACGCGTTTTCATTGTCTCTAGCGATTGGGCTGGCGGGAATTCGGAAGCGTATGATCGTCCACTTGTCGTTAGTGGTCGCTTTTTTCCATGTCTTCATGCCTCTTTGTGGGATGATCCTTGGCCAAGCGTTAGGAACTATTCTTGGTCGTTATGCAAATCTGATGGGCGCATTAGTCCTGATTGGATTGGGCGGGAGAATGATTTATAAGGTTTACCGTCCGAGCGAGGAGCATTTTTCATTTGGGGAAGCCAGGAAGGTTCTTTTTCATACCAAGTTATCCAGCAACAGTTCTTTAAGTGGATGGGGTATCTATGTATTGGCTGCTAGTGTAAGTTTAGATGCCCTTAGTGTTGGGGTTTCGTTAGGAACAATTAGAACGGACATTTATATAACCGTTATAATAATGGGTTTGATTGCGGGGTTAATGACTGGAATTGGCTTAGTTTTGGGACGAATGATAGGAACACGCCTAGGAGATAAGGCGGAATTGCTCGGCGGGTTGGCATTATTGCTGATCGGAGTTAAATTGTTCTTCTAAGGGAGTGGGGATGGTCTGATGGGTTTTAAACTTTTATTTATTTGTACAGGAAATACCTGCAGAAGCCCAATGGCTGAGGGATTAGCACGAGATATGTTTGGGGACATGGTTCAAATAAGTTCGGCAGGAATGTCAGCCTGGGAAGGGGAAGAAATCAATGCCCATGCCCTAGAGATTCTTAAAGAACAGAACCAAGACCTTTCACAGCACCGCGCAAGACGAATTACTGAGGAGCTAATGGCGGATGCAGACTGGGTTATTCCAATGACCCAAGCCCAAGAGGAAAGTTTAAAGCGTCTTTTTCCTCAATATGAGACTAAGACCCGGTGCTTAGGTAATTGGGGAGATTCCCAAAAGGATATTTTGGATCCTTGGATGGGCTCTCTTAATGTTTATCGTCAGACGGCAAAGGAAATTAGTGAATTACTGAGTGAACTAAAAGAGAAGTTGAGGTTAGAGGGCTAGATTCCCCAGAAAATAGCATAAGTTTGTCGAAAAATGTCTACACTAGCGGCGTAATACGTCGCTTTATTCTGTGATATTGCAGGAATTTTGCAACTATATGTAGAAATGGAAAATAGGACAAGGAGGGGGAATGAGTGTGAGAGTTGCGCTGGGAGCAGATCACGGCGGTTACGAACTTAAGGAAGCCATAAGCAAGCATTTGAAAAATCAGGGATTAGAAGTACACGATTTTGGAACCTACTCGACCGAATCCGTAGATTATCCAAAGTATGGGTGTGCAGTAGGCTATGCTATCACAAAAGGGGAGGCAGACCTAGGGATTTTAATCTGCGGCACGGGGCAGGGGATTTCTATGGCCGCCAATAAAATTCCAGGAATTCGTTCAGCTGTCTGCTCAGAGACATTTTCCGCTCGAATGGTTAGAGAACATAATAATGCCAATATCTTAGCAATGGGTGCCAGAGTAATCGGCGTCGGACTCGCCCTGGACATTGTGGATATTTTTTTGAAAACAGAGTTTTCTGGCGGCAGACATGCTAACCGAGTGGATTTAATTTGTGACATTGAACGGGGAGAGATAATCTGACGGCCTACGGGGAGGAATCTTTTCACATGGATAATTTCGTTGCTGGTTTGTCTGAAGAATTAGCTAAAGTATGGGAAAGCATACTGGATGCCTTTTTCCAAAAAGCAAATTTGCGTTCACAGCAAATTCTTGTTATAGGGTGTAGCACGAGTGAAGTAATGGGTCACCGAATTGGACAGGGAAGCAGTTTGGAAATTGCTGAAGTATTGCTTCCCCCTTTGCTGGAACGAGTTAACCAGCAGGGGATTTTTCTAGCGGTTCAGGGATGTGAACATCTAAATCGGGCCTTAGTCGTAGAAGAAGCCTGCGTAAATCATTATGGGTTAGAAGAGGTAACAGTGCTTCCCTCCCTGCATGCTGGAGGAGCAATGACAGTCAAAGCTTGGGAAAAATTTTTGTCTCCGGTTATGATCGAACGAATCCAGGGGCATGCTGGAATTGATGTAGGAGATACATTTATAGGCATGCACTTACGACCCGTGGTAATACCCATTCGCATACACGTAAAAGAACTAGGCCAAGCGCATTTGACCCTAGCACGCACCCGCCCCCGCCTCATCGGCGGACCACGGGCGGTATATGATGAAAGCAAATAATAATAGTAGGAGTGAATAAAAATGGATTATATTCATCAGTGGCTGGAATCTCAAGACCCCGAGGTTGCAGAAGTAATTTCGCAAGAAGAGAAACGTCAAACCAATACTATCGAGTTAATAGCCTCCGAAAACTTCGTTAGCCGGGCAGTGATGGCAACCCAAGGATCTGTTCTAACGAACAAGTATGCCGAAGGATATCCAGGAAAACGGTATTATGGTGGATGTGAGTATGTTGATGTTGTCGAAAACTTAGCTCGTGAACGCGTTAAGAAAATTTTTGGTGCTGAACATGCTAATGTACAGCCGCATTCTGGATCCCAGGCCAATATGGCAGTCTATTTCGCCTATTTGAAACCAGGAGATACGGTCCTCGGCATGAACTTATCTCATGGTGGACACTTAACCCATGGTAGTCCGGTCAATATTTCAGGAGTATATTTTAATTTTGTTCCTTACGGAGTCGACCCAGAAACAGAGCGAATTGATTATGATGAGGTTCGAAAATTAGCTCATGAACACAAACCGAAGATGATTGTTGCTGGAGCAAGTGCCTATCCTAGAATCATAGACTTTGGCGTAATGCGTGAAATTGCGGATGAAGTGGGAGCCTATTTAATGGTGGATATGGCGCACTTTGCTGGGCTTGTGGCTGCAGGATTACATCCATCACCCGTGCCCTATGCTGATTTTGTGACTTCCACTACCCATAAGACGTTGAGAGGGCCGCGTGGTGGCTTAATTCTCTGTAAAGCTGAGTATGCCCAAGCTATTGATAAGGCAATTTTTCCAGGCATTCAGGGTGGGCCGTTGATGCATGTCATTGCGGCTAAAGCGGTGGCTTTTGGGGAAGCTCTTCAGCCAGAATTCAAAACCTACCAAAAGAGTATTATAGATAATGCGAACGCATTGGCTCAAGCCTTAACAGATCGAGGATTCCGCCTTGTTTCCGGAGGAACAGATAACCATGTGATGCTCGTTGATGTACGGACCAAACAGTTAACAGGTAAGGAAGCAGAAAATATCCTTCATGAAGTAGGTATTACTGTAAACAAAAACACGATTCCTTTTGACACCGCGAGTCCTTTTGTCACTAGTGGAATTCGGCTTGGAACCCCTGCGGTCACAACGCGCGGTATGAATACGGACGCGATGGTGCGGATAGCAGAAGCCATGGACCTTGCCTTGACCTCCCACCATGAACCTGATAAACTGAAAAAAGCACGGGAAATCGTCAGTTCTCTATGCGCTGAGTTTCCCTTATATACTAATTTAGATTAGGAGAGCCGAAATGATGGCGAAGCTTCAAGTACTTGATCATCCTCTGATTCAACATAAACTGTCCCTTATTCGTGACGAGAAAACAGGTTCGAAGGAATTTAGAGAACTGGTAGAGGAAGTCGCGATGTTAATGGCCTATGAGGTTACCCGTGATTTCCCACTTCAGGAAATAGAGGTAAAGACACCTGTCTCAATCGCAAAAAGCAAAGTGCTGGCTGGTCGAAAAGTAGGATTGGTTCCAATCCTGCGTGCCGGGTTAGGGATGGTCGATGGAATGCTCCGTTTAATTCCTGCTGCAAAGGTTGGGCATGTCGGTCTTTATCGAGATCCTGAGACTCTAATGCCTGTGGAATACTATTGCAAGTTACCACCTGACATCGCAGAACGCGATCTTATCGTGATTGATCCTATGTTGGCAACGGGTGGCTCAGCGGCTGCAGCAATCACGTTTTTAAAAGATCGTGGCGCAAAGAATATAAAATTAATGTGCCTGATCGCAGCTCCAGAAGGAATTCGTGCCGTGCAAAATGCCCATGCAGATGTAGATATTTTTGTCGCAGCTGTGGATGAACGGTTGAATGACCATGGCTATATTGTTCCGGGTCTCGGGGATGCAGGGGACCGGCTATTTGGCACGAAATGATGGCACAAGAAAAGCGACCTAGCTGGGATAGTTATTTTATGCAGATGGCCTTAGTGGTAGCTGGGCGCTCAACTTGCTTGCGCCGCCAAGTAGGGGCTGTCATGGTAAAGGATAAGCAAATTTTAAGTACAGGTTATAATGGGAGTCCTTCGGGACTCCAACATTGTGATGAAGTCGGTTGTTTACGGCAGAGCTTAGGCGTTCCTTCGGGGGAGCGCCATGAGATCTGCCGTGCTGTGCATGCCGAGCAAAATGCTTTGGTACAAGCAGCAAAGCATGGGGTCGCTATTACTGGAGCAGATCTCTATACCACTCATCAGCCTTGCGTGCTGTGCACAAAATTATTAATTAATGCAGGGATAAAGCGAGTGATCTATACGCATTCTTATCCAGATCAGCTTGCAGTCAAAATGGCCGAAGAAGCAGGACTGAAATTGGTTCAATATGGGGAAGATATTCTATAGAGTAGTATGACGTTCTTTTCTACACACACTTTTTATACCACATGAGATAAGTTTTCTAGGAGTTCTACTCCATCTAAAGTCTTGTTGAACTTTCCTGAGGGCTAAGGCCGGCTAGTCAAGGCGTTTAGCCATCGGATATTAGATTGACTTTAAGCGAAGGGAGCATAAGAGTGATTAAGCGGAAAAAAGTGATGGTTGTGTTTGGAACACGTCCCGAAGCCATAAAAATGGCCCCAGTGATCCAGGCGCTTCGGCAGAAGGATAAAATTATCTGTCGGGTTATTGTGACTGCTCAGCACCGTGAGATGTTAGATCAGGTTCTTCAATTATTTAAGATCGTCCCTGATTTTGATCTGGACCTCATGAGGCAGGGGCAAACATTAACAGAAATCACAACCCGAGCTCTTATTGGTCTTAAAGAGGTTTTTGAGCGGGAACTCCCAGATCTGGTGCTGGTACATGGAGACACAACCACTACTTTTGTGGCGGCCCTTGCTGCTTTTTATGCACAGATCCCAGTAGGTCATGTTGAAGCCGGTCTACGGACAGGAAATAAGTATTCACCGTTTCCAGAGGAGATGAATCGAAAACTAGCAAGCGTTCTGGCAGATTACCATTTCGCCCCTACAAAAACAGCAGAAAAAAATCTTCTACTCGAAGGAATAGCACCTGAAAAGGTCTTTGTAACCGGAAATACTGTTATTGACGCTTTGCTAGCGACTGTAAAACCGAAGTACAATTTTCTTGACCCTACCATTGAAGTGCTGCTGAAACGGGAAAAAACTCGAATCATTCTCGTTACAACCCATCGCCGGGAAAATCTCGGTGAACCAATGCGTCAGATTTATCAGGCTTTGCGGAACACACTGGATTCATATCCGGATACACACGTGCTTTTTCCTGTCCATAAAAACCCCTTAGTGCGGAAAGTGGTCACTGAGGTATTGGGGTCTCATCCACGAGTCAATCTTGTAGAGCCGATGGATTATGAGCCCTTTGTAAACCTGATGGCACGATCGAACTTAATTTTAACAGACTCGGGAGGAATTCAAGAAGAGGCCCCGTCGCTGGGTATCCCCGTACTTGTGGTCCGTGACACAACAGAACGACCTGAAGCAGTGGAAGCGGGGACGGTATCCCTCGTGGGTACGGAGTACGAAAGTGTCAATTTAGAGCTGAAGCGTCTTCTGAGTGACCAAGCAGCCTATCAGAGGATGGCAATGGCGAGTAATCCCTATGGCGACGGTTGTGCAGCAAGCCGAATTGCCAAAATTATTGGAGACCATGGAGGAGGGTGGACATAAAATTCTTCAATGCTGTAAAAAAAAGCACAAAGTATTACCAAAGTGTGCTAATATATAAAATATAGCGTGAATTGTAAAAATGTGTAACGCTTGGTTTACATATATAAGTTAGGATCGAAGTGAATATGGCTAAAAACCCAAAAACGTGGCAGAAAGCGGTTGCAGTGGGCTCAAATATATCAACGTCCCTGGCTGGTTTGGTACTTGGAGGATTTTTCCTAGGTCGTTATCTAGATACCCGCTGGGGGACTGAGCCGTGGTTAATGATCCTATTAATGTTGTTAGGACTTGGACTCGGAGGGAGCTACCTGGTTGTCATTTTAAAAAGGTTTGGAGCATCAGATGATAAAGAGTAGCTTTATAGCATTATTTAGTGGTACCGCTAGCGTGTTGCTTGTGATAGCCGTAACAGGTCAGCAGTCTTTTCTAGGCAGCCTGCTGGGATATTGGGTTGGATTCGGCTATACTTTATGGTTTCATCATGAAACATTACGCATCTCAGACTTAGAAATCCGTATAGCACTTAGGCGGATGCGCAGCAATCTAATCGCTCGCTTAGGGATGGTTACTCTGGTTGTTGTAGCCGTTGCTCGTTTTCAGAGGGACTGGCTTTTCAGCCTAGCAATAGGGATTGTTACAGGGGTGACAATATCCTTTATCATTGTGGCAATAAATAAAATTAATGAAGAAAGGGGTGATAAAAGAAGTGCATGAAACAGTTTTGTGGCATTTGGGTAGTATGACCTTTCATGGAAAAACTCTGATCATGACTTGGATTGCGATGGCCCTTGTAATTTTGTTCTGTTATCTGGGGGTTCGCAATTTAACCAGTGGTAAACCTGGTAAAATGCAAAACGTCTTGGAATATATTGTAGATTTTGTTCGTAGCATTATATCTGACAATATGGACTATGAAAAGGGTCGTCCGTTGCTAAGCTATTTGGTGACGTTGTTCATGTTTGTTTTCTTTTCCAATATGCTTGGCCTTATTCCCAACTTCACGTTCGGTCTATTACACAATGTTCATTTTGCCCAGTTAGGTCATATTTTTGATAGTCCATCCATGATGTCGCCTACCGCAGATATCAACACTACAATGGCTTTAGCTTTGTTAACCATTTTCTTAGTTGTCTTTTTAGGTATTAAGACTAAAGGTGCAGGTTATTTCCATCACTTTTTGGAGCCACATCCAGTATTCGCGATCATTCATGCGATTGACTTACTATCCAAGCCGATGACACTGGCCTTCCGTCTTTTCGGGAACATCTTTGCTGGTGAAATTCTACTTGGAGTTATACTAATGCTTCCTGGTATCTGGGTTCTGCCTGGGATTTTGCCAACCACAATTTGGCTGGCCTTTAGTATTTTCGTGGGAGCCATTCAATCTTATGTGTTTGTAGTACTGACTACAGCCTACGTATCGCAGGCTGTCACAGAATCCCATTAAGCACTGCGCTCCGAGTTAGATTTCAGTGATGCTTGACACTCACTGAGGGAATAATACTTATTAATTTTTGGAAACAAGAAAGGAGGAAATCCCATGGACGTATCTGCTGCTGCTGCACTTGGTGCAGGGATCGCTGCTGGATTAGCAGCTCTTGGTGCATCAATTGGTAATGGTAATGTTATTAGTAAAACGGTTGAGGGCATTGCTCGCCAGCCAGAGGCTAAATCAACATTACAAGCTACGATGTTTATTGGTGTCGGTTTGATCGAGGCTTTGCCGCTCCTTACCTGGGTTGTTGCCCTGTTGCTCATGTTCACAAAGTAAGTTCGTGCGCTGGGCTTAGGAATAAGGCCCAACTTAATTCAAGGGGGAACGAGAGTTCCCCCTTGAAAAAAATCATCCCGACGTCAACAGACTCGAGAGGGGGGTAGACCATTGGGTGGGAATCCTATTCAATTTGACTATACGGTAGTGGCTACGGTCTTATCTTTCCTGTTGCTCGTTTATTTCCTTAGTAAATTAGCATGGAAACCGCTGATGAAAATGATGGAAGAACGGCGGACAAACATTGAAAACATGCTTGCTTCGGCAGAAAATGAACGTCAACAGGCTGAGAAAATAAAACGCGAGTATCAAGAAGAAATGCGTAAGGCTCGCCAGGAAGCTCAGGAAGTGATCGCTAAGGCAACAAAAGTTAGCGAAGACCGTGCGAAAGAAATTTTAACTGCTTCTCATGTAGAAGCTGAAAAGATCAAGAAATCTGCCCTTGTGGATATTGAACGCGAACGTGATCGGGCGATCTCTGAGGTTAAAGCTCAAGTCGCCGATATGTCAGTCTTAGTTGCTGAGAAAATCATTCGTCAGAAGCTTGACATGAAGGGTCAAGGAGAGCTCATTGAACAATTCATTCAAGAAGTAGGGGAAATGCAATGAT
>LADV01000317.1 GCA_000961805.1 Peptococcaceae bacterium BRH_c23
TTATATACCGAAGCCAGGCAGTGACAAGAAAAGGCCGCTTGGAATTCCAGCCTACGAAGATAAGCTGGTCCAAGCAGCCCTTGCGCGAATACTAAATGCAGTATATGAGCAGGATTTTCTGGAATGCTCGTTTGGATTTCGTCCCAAGCGAGGCTGTCATGATGCATTAAAGGTATTAAACAAAATCGTTAACAACAGGAAGATCAATTATGTTGTCGATGCAGATATCCGAGCCTTCTTCGATCATGTAGACCATGAATGGCTAATGAAATTTATTCAACACAGAATAGCAGACCCTAATATATTAAGGCTAATCGCAAGATTCCTAAAATCTGGGATAATTGATGCAGGCATTATTTATGATACACCTGAAGGAACACCTCAGGGCGGAGTATGCTCCCCAATTCTTGCAAATGTATATCTTCACTATGTCCTAGATTTATGGTTTGAAAAGCGAATAAGAAAAGCCTGCAAAGGGTTAGCCTATTATTAATTAATACTGAACAAAAAAAATACAGTTAATGCTTTTTTTTGGAATATATAGTACCTTTATTTCATTATCATTATTAGTTGCTGCATATAAGATAGCAGAGGCAGAAATGAAAGTTCCTAGTTATTATATATCATTAACTATGACTGCTTATTTAATGATAAATATTGTAAGCATTTTAAATACTTTAAGGTTGATTAAGAGAGGGTATTTTAAAGTTAAAAGGAAGATGGAAAATCCTATGGGAATAATATTTGCAGCGGGTATACTTGGATTAGGAATTGGAAGATTATTAATTGGAAAAGTTAGTCAAGACTTGGTGGTTGCCTTATTAGTTATTGGATTGATGTTTTTTGGTTTTTTATTTTCAATAGGTACCCACAATATCTTAAAATATTATTATGCTAAGAAATTTCAATTTGAGGAATAAGTTATTGTACTATTACTTCAATTGCGTGGAATGATTCCAAATGACTAAATAAGTGAGCAGGGGCTAAATTCAGCGAAAGTAAATGTAAAGGGCTGGGCTGAATCAAGAAACCCGAAAATATTTAAAACAATTGGTCAACGGACGTAAAAAGTCTGTTGGCCTTTCTTTTTATATTTATGATAATATGGTAGTAGATGTTGGAAAAATAATTTGTATTCTAACGTGTCTAGCACCTACAACGGTGAGGGCTTAAGGGTAGCCAAAAAAGTCAACTGACCCAAATTGCTAAATATGTTTACGTCAGAGATAAAGTCGTCCTAGAACTAGACGGATCTGGTAATCAGACAGCCAGAGATGTCCAAAGAACCAACCTCAGAGACTTTGGAGGAAAGTGAATGAAAGAAAACTTTAAAACATTTTTATCAGCAGGAATTCCATTTGGAATTATTATGGGAGTAATTGTTGGGATTGTAACCAATTGTTATGTAGGTATTGTGGTCGGAACTTTTCTTGGGCTTATATTTGGATTGTTAATCAGTATTTTTGATAAGAAAATAACTTGGAGTAAACCTCTCACTTGGAATGATGCGTTCCTAGGTAACTTGGAATACTGAAGTAACTCTGAATAAAATAGCCATAATCATGCCCGGGACACGAAATAATGGGCCCCTATTAAAAAGAATTAGCTTACCGATCTATGACCTAAGCTGGTTTTGCTTTGGTCTGGTTTTCCGGTGTTCTGACTATGTTATAGCCTAATTTAGTAAGTCGGCGTACCATGAGTTCCTCAGTTGAGATTGATCTTCGCTTTTCAAGAAAGTCGGCACCTATTTCATTGTAAGGTTTTCCGGTTTCAAGAATATGATAGGCAATCACAAGAATCTTATGAGCTATTGCTGTGGCCACTTTCTTCTTACCCTTTCGTCCGACCATAGACCAGAATTTACTCCCCAGAAAGGTTCGTGTTCTGCTGGCTGCCCAAGCTGCTTCTAATGAGGCCGTCTTTAGAGCTTTATTGCCCATGGGCGTTCGGGTACTTTTTTTTTACCAGCGCTCTCGTTGTTTCCTGGACTTAATCCTGCCCACGAAGAAATATGAGCTTCTGAGGGAAAAACAGACATGTCTACTCCAATTTCTGCAAGGATTGATTGAGCTACATGCACTCCAACCCCGGGGATTGTATCAAGTAACTCAATTTCATTCTGATACGGGGCAAAATATTGTTCCATATCCAACTCGATTTCAGCAATCTGTTGTTCTAGGAACGTCAAATGATCAAAGGACCGTTTCATAATGGAGCGATGATGCTTGGTAACTCGCCCATTAAGTGCTTGAGTTAGTTCGGGTATCTTCGCTCGCAGCTGTCGTTTAGCTAATTCAGCGAGATGAGAAGCTTCGATGACTTCACTATCAATTAGCGCATTTAACATCAGACGACCTGAGACACCAAATACATCGGACATGTAAGTTGAAATCTTAATGTTGGCATCTTCAAGAATCTTAAGGATGCGATTTCGCTCAGAGGTTTCATACCCCTTCAGCTTTTTTCGATAACGTGTTAAATCTCGCAACTCCCGAATAGCTAGTGGGGCGACAAAACTCTTCTGAATCAAGCCGCTACGATGTAATTCAGCAATCCAGCGAGCATCATTTACATCCGTTTTTCGACCAGGCAAATTCTTGATATGCCTAGCATTGCCTAAGGTGATATCGCAAGTTGATTCTAAGATATTATGGATTGGTTTCCAGTAAACCCCTGTACTCTCCATAGCAACGTCCGTACATCCTTCTTGGGATAACCAGTCCTGCAAAGCAAGTAATCCGGATAATACCGTAGAAAACTCACGAATCTCAACCTTTGGTTTACATTCTAAAGGCCCCTTAATAATGCAGGCAACGACCATGGCTTGATGAACATCCAGACCAGCACAACACACACGCATAGCATCCAAAAAATATCCTTCCTTTCTAAGCAGGGCACAACCATCTGACAATCCGAAATTTGATATTTGTGCTCGTGGCAACAATAGTTTGTGCTCAAGATGGTCGTAATCAGTTTGTATGTCGGGGTCGAACGCCCATAAAAAAATCGACTTACCTGTCCTGCATAATCATATTATGGTGCAATGTGTGTCATCATAATCACGTTGTCAGGTTATTCACCCATTTTCATACTAGTTTGTGCCCCCAAGGGCGCATGGGAGTTTGTATTCATGCAAAGTAAAAAATTTAAAGGAAAAGGATTGGCAATAAATGTGGAAAAGAATATTATTATGGAAGATGTAGCTAATCATTTTATGGGAACTGAAAGCGTTGGTGGATGGCTTTATTTAACTAGTGAAGAAATTGTGTTCAAATCGCATAATATGAATAATCAAAAACATGAAACTGTAATTTCGTTAAAGCAAATTGCTGAAGTAAAAACTGTATTGACGGCTGGCTTTGTACCAAATGGTTTGAAGATTATAACCATTAGCGGTATAGTTGAAAAATTTGTTGTTAATAAACGAAAAATATGGATTCAAAAAATAAATGCTGCTATTTTATCTTCATGTTAACATGTTTCAATCTCAAGGTCGACGGACAAAAAGCCGGATGGCCTAGCATTTATTTATAACTCCTCTCATAATCATGAAAATGTACTTCTGAGGGGGTCGCTTCGTGCAAAGGGAATAGTCTTCTTAAAAGTATCTATGGAAGTAAACAGAGTCAAAACCAAGAGTTATACTTACCTTGATCCAGTCAGCAGCAAGTGGCTAACCATTATCTCCAAAGCCTACAAATATGACCAAAACGGCAACAAAATCAAAGAACTGGACGCCCTGGGCTACGAAGCAGGAACCAGCTCTACAGTCGATGCCAAAATCAACAGCGGCTATGGCACCCAATCCACCTATGACCCGGCCAACCGCGTCCTCGCAGTCCTAGACCCAGTCAGCAGCGAGCGCAGTCTGGCATTTACCACCCAATACGGCTATGATGGCATAGGTCGGAAAACAAGTCAGACCAATGCCAATGGCGTAATCACCGCCTACACCTACGATGATGCAGGTAACCTGCTCACCACCAAAATCAACAACCAAACCATCAAAACCAACACCTGCGACACAGCCGGCAACCTCATAAGCCAAACCGACGGTAACGGCAACACCATCTCCTTTGCTTACAACGCCTGGTCCAAGCCCATGCAAGCCACCTATCCCGGTGACACCACCATCCCAGCCAGCACAGTCACTTATCAATATGATACAAACGGTAACCTCAAGCAAAAGACCAACCCAGCCGGACCCGTGGATCTCTATACCTATGACAACCAAGGCAGAGAACTATCCCATACCGAGCAAAAAGCCGACGCCACCCAAAGTCTAACCACCTCCATCCGTTATGACAAAGCCGGCAACAAGCGCTTTCAAGTGGACGGCAACAACGTCACCACGGAAAACATTTACAACCAAGTAAATAAGCTCACCAGCAGCAAAATCACTGTAACCAATCTCAACAGTGTGCCTATTCTCCACGTCACCAGCTATGGTTATGATGCCGACGGCAACCAAACCACCAAAACCGACTGGCTGGGCAATACCTACACCAACACCTACGATCCGCTCGACCGGTTAATCCAAAAGCAAGACCCCTTGAACAAAAGTATAGAAAAATTGGTCTACAATCATAACAGTGTCCAGATCCAATCTACAGATGCCCTCAACCAAATAACCCAATACACCTATGACAAAAACAACCGCCTGCTCTCCACCATTGACCCCTTAAACCACACCAAGAGCCAGACCTATGACAATGTTGGTAATGTCAACACCACGACCGACGGGATGGGCAATGTCACTACCAACCATTACGATATATTTAACCGGTTAACATCTGTGGTTAATGCCAAAAACGAGACCACGAGGCAAAGTAGGCGTGAGTCGCCTTACTTCGTTAGAAGCAGGTAGCACTCACGCCCCTTTCCAAACCGGACAGGGATCTTTCGACACATCCGGCTTTCACCCAGGCCAAAACATTCCGGTAAGATAGGCAAATAATCAATTCATGTTAAAAGTTTAAACTTTCAGTGGGTACTTTGCCAGATTACTCAGAAGACGGTTAAGATTCCTATCAGCTTCCAGTTTAGCGCGTTCTGTAGTAAGATACGGATTAAGCTGGGGGTGGCCTTTAATGTACTGGATGGGATAAAACCGCAGAGCTTGGAGCATCCAAGCCTTTTGCTTTTCTTCCGACCAAGTACCAAAGTTAATACCCTTATGGTGGCGGTTCATTTTGAAAACATCTTGATTGTAAGGATAGTAATGTTGTTTTAAAAACTTAGCTGTGGAGTATCTGCTGCTACCATAAATGAACCGCTTTGCTCGCCGTAAAACATGCCACCAAATAAAGAAATCCAGCTTCCGGAAGATGCGTTTGCTGTAGACCCGACGGTAATATTCCGCAAACCCTCTGAGCGCGTAGTTAAGTTTCATAATCCCCAGATCCAAATCCGTAGCAAAGAATGTTTGGGTGATTTCCCTGACCTTGTCCCGCAGTTTCCGGAGTGCCTTTAAGGTTGGCTTGACATGAACCGCGTCCGGGTATTTCCTAATATTAAACCCCAGGAAATCAAACCCCTTTTCGACCGGAGTGATGAGAGTTTTCTCCTCCGAAAGCTCTAATTTCAGGGTTTCCAAGAGAAATTCCGTGACCTCTTGTTTGACAAGGTCCGCCTGCTCCTGCGTGCCTTTGATAAGAATGCACCAATCATCGGCGTAACGGCAGATAAAGAGCTTAAGAGGAGCCTTATTCCTGCGGTATTGATCAAGATCCTCATACCGACTGGAAATAAACTGATCTAGCTCATGCAGGTAGATATTTGCCAAAAGAGGAGATAGGATTCCGCCGGGAGGAGTGCCCAACTCCGTTCTCAATAGCTCAAGCTCCTCCAAAACTCCGGCTTTGAGCATCATGCGAATCAGTTTAAGGATGCGTTTGTCCAAGATATCCCGCCTGAGTAGAGACATGAGCTTGTCATGGTCAATCCGATCAAAGCATTTCCGAATATCCCCTTCAACTACCCAGTTATAGCCGTGAAGGCTGATCAGGGACTGCACTCGGGCTACCGCATGATGGGTTGACCTAAAGGGTCGGAAGCCATAGGAATGATGATGGAACTTTGCTTCGTAGATGGGTTCGAGTATCAGGCGAAGTGCTTCTTGGACTACCCGGTCTTTTATGGTGGGGATGCCAATCGCGCGCTTCTCGGTTGGATTTTTGGGAATGTAGATTCTTCTGACGGGCTGAGGTTTATAACACCTTCCTTTGATCTCTGCTAAAATCTGATTGATGAGGGAAGCTTTCTCGTCTTCCTTTTGATAGCTTCTGCTGGTCTTGTCATCGATGCCCGGAGTGCGTGCACCTTTATTACTCAAGACCTTCTCCAATGCAGAATACCATAACCTCCTGAGTCTTAAAATACCACTGATACGGGAGAAACGTTTGCCTTGCTTACTACGTAACGTCAGCAATTCCTGAATTCGTGAGAGCCAGCCTGGTCTACTCGAAGCGGCTGCAAGTGGGTAAGCGCAAAGGTTGAGCAAGCTTATAACTGGGTCAACGCGAAGAAGCGGAAGATTTATAAAACAGCTAAAGCAGCGCTCCAAAACGCCAAACAAAAGATGTTAAGCTTAGCAGATTCTGCAGCGGCTAAAGCCCAAGCAGCGGAGAAAAAGGTCGCTGAGGCGAAGCGTAAGCGGAAGAAAAGCTTAAGCAAATGGTGGAGGATGGTAAGGCAGCGTTCGAAGACACTGTTTCAGAAGACAAAGAACGAGCCCAACAAGCATTCGAAGCCATTAAAAGCTCAGGGATAGGCAATTATCAGGGGACGAGTAATGCTGATTATCTAGTTTCATCTGGAAAACAGCTTATACTAGGTAATTACACAAATGATGTAACTGGACTTGGAACAGCAGCCAATTAGGTACGAGTTTACTTGGAATAGATTTTCTAGGAGACTTCAGAGACTTATCTTATGATGTGAAGAGTTGGGAATGGTCTTGGAGCCATGTTGGAAAGACGACACTTGATGCAGCAGGTTTTCTCCCGGTGATCGGAGCTCTAAAATACACAGATGAAGCTGCGGCTCTACTAAAAGGGGGCGAGAGAAGCTGTTCAGGTGCCTGGTCGTGTCCAATCTCGAATTAACTTGCGCAATGGAAGTGTATCAGAAAATGCTGGATGGAATCATTTGGTCGATAGGCATTTCAATCCAACGAAAAATGCTTCACAGTTCACAGTAACAAAAGAAGAACTTAGGAGTATCCTTCAAAGTGAAATGCTTGTTAAAACACCAGTTAATCGAACCTTAGAAAGTACAGATGGACTTAGGTATGTGCGCGAAGTTAATTTAAATAATACTATAGGTATTGATAAATTTAGTGGGCAGCCTACTTCTGTAATGACTGTATTAACTGATATGAAAGGTAATCTCGTGACTGCGACACCGGGGGTAATAAAATGAAACTCATTGGAAGTAAAACTGAGAAAGAGTTTAGGGACATCCTAATTAGCTCGCATAAGGCTCTTTTTAAAGACAAACTGGATCCAAGATTGTTAGCCGCATTAAAAACTAATTTTCCTAATATGAAGACAGCATATTTTCTAAATCATACTCCAGAGCAAGGCGAAGACATTTATCTAATGCTTGTTGATACGTGTAATATTGTTAATATCGAACTTGATCGATTTAACTCAAGTTCAGAGCCATTGGTAAAGACGATATCAATGGAGCAGTATAAGAAAGGTCTTAGCAAGATGGGACAAATAAAACTTACAGTAGCCATCGATTTAACGCAAAAAGATTTAGTATGAGAATACTGCAAAATGTACGGAAAAAATAATAGTTCGAGCTGACTTCATTATATTAATTCTGCAGTCAGTTTCCCGGAACAATCACTCTAACAAATCGATGTTGTACAAGGGTCCAGCGAAAAGTCAGCTGGACCCATTCTTTTGCGCGAATTCAGCTACGTTTTGCAGCGAGCACGTAAATAGGGCAGCCAATGAAGTTCCGCTGGTCAGGCATAGGCGTACGTGATGCCAACCCTACCGCTGAAGAAAGCAGTGTGATAATATGGTGGTAGATGTTGGAAAGACAACTGCCACCACCTAAAATGCTATTACAGTTTTACACCTAAGGGGGCGGGTGAAGCTGGACGGTCCAATGCACAGCTCGTACAAGAAATTGCTACAAGAGCAGAAAAAAAGGTAGGCGAAACAGGGAGCGTAGCTGGTACAAATAAGCATACCTATGCAAGAGACTTACTAGATAGGTATCAAAACATGTATGGGAACAGAGAGTCTAAACTATATAAAAAGGCTGGTGTAAAATCTAAATCAGCAACCTCATCGCAATATTCATAGAACAAGTTGCCGCTG
>LADV01000188.1 GCA_000961805.1 Peptococcaceae bacterium BRH_c23
TTATAAGCAACGGAACGTAATTCCATATTAATTTCCTCCTTTTAACTGTTGCAAGACAATCTAGTGTTTATCTTTGTTTTCTTGCCTTTAATTAATAACAATATATGGCAATTATGGTATAGTGTGTATGTACCTTTAATTTATTTTATTTTTTTAAAAATATTTTACATTAGAGCATGCGAATACGGCCCTTATTTGCAGTCAGTAAATAAATTAATATCCTATACAGTGACTTGTACAAAAAAACGCAACAATCACGTTCCCTTGATATTTATAATGTGAACTTTATGCACGTACGTTGGACAATATTGTTGTTTAAAGATAAGCCCAGTCATTGGGTATCTTAGCTTCCTGTTGGGAGGAGTGAGCCTCGTCTTATAAGTATCATAGGCATTCTGCCTATCACAGCTTCATTCTAAATCGTCAAAAAAGAGAGCTACCCTAATCGGTTAGCTCTCTTGATACTTTATGCAATGCATATGTTAGACTTCTGCAATAGCCTTATTCAATTTTGCAACAAGCTCATCTGCATTCTGTCCATGGGTTAACGCCGCTCCTTCAATGCTTTCCATTGTGGAAGACGGACATCCTAAACAGTGCATCCCAAGTTCTAGGAAAACCTGAACAGTTTGGGGATATGATCGTAACACTTGACCTACAGTCATCTCTTTAGTTAACATATAAATGTTCCTCCTTTGGATTCCTAGTAAAACACTTGGTTTTATTATAAAGCATATTTGTCGGATATGCAACCTCATCGAAGCTCGAGTGCAAGTCACGTGAAGTCACGAACCTTCCCCGACTTGCATCTGCATCCATAACCCGTTCCAAGCCCGGGACGCAGAGTGATACATCAGCGACGTCTTTATGTATGCAGTATAGCAAACTTCCGTATAATAGACCCCAGATAAGGGGCAGCGCACAAGGTCCCTTATCGCCATCCATGGCGGAACTCTAACCTCGAACGTCCTGTTCGAGTCATGGTCGTCGGTTGGCGAGTCTGGAGGGTATATCGCTCCCCATAGTAGGAGGTTGAACGGTTAGTTTGCTCTGCTTCGTAAGCACCGAGGCTGTGTGATACAAGTCCTCACACAAGTCCCCTCATTTCCGCTAAAAGTTTATAGACATGTTCTGCCAAGTCTGTTTGAAGTGTTCCCGTCCCACAACTCGGGGTTAACATACTTTGTTGGCGAAGAAGTGCTTCGTCGACCCCTCGTTTCACAAGCTCTTCGATGTTCTGTTCCAATCGAAGGATAAGGCTTTGAGCAGTTTCTTGCCAGGCTATCGGATTTGTGGGAACAATCCCCCAAGAAAGAACCCCTCCCCGAGCTAAGTACCGGTTGATGGGCTCAGCTAAGACCATCATACTTTGCATATAATCATAAGCATCGAAATTTACAACCTGCACCTTGGAGTCAAAAAGAAGGGTCCAATCCATCCCTGCGCAGACATGCACACCAGGAATCCCACCTTGACGAAGAATTCCTTCAATAATCACATTCAACTCTTCAATTAGTTGCTCACGATTTAAGGTAACATGAGTTGAGGCACCGAAGCCATAAAGCGCTGGATCATCAATAGTCATCAAGACTGGCAACCCGAACTTTCGAAGCCGTTTGGTTTGCCACTCAGCGTGCATGGCAAGGGTTTTAACTAGCATATCCCGCAGAGTGTCATCATAATAACTTGAGCGTCTATTTTTATCTGTAATCTGCATCCCTAGTGTCAATGAACCACTAACTTGTCCCTTTAAAAGCACAGCATCCCGTGTTCCGAAACGTTCAAGATCTCGGCAGAAAGCTTCAAACCCCTCGCCACCTTGCGCACTAAATCCAAAGCTCTCCAGAGCTTGTTCATGTCCCTCAACAGCCTCCAAATATTGAGTATAGAAGACCGTCATCCGTTCGGCCCAATCCTCAGCCTCAACTTGAAACTTTGGAACTTTAACATCCGCAATGACTCCAGCTTCCAGCAGAGCATTGAGGTATTGCCCAACAAAAGAGCTTTCTGCACCAAGGCCGGGAAGTTGAGGCCAATGCGGTGCAAGCGGTACACTTTTCCAAATCAATTCCAAGGCATCTTCACTCTTCTTTTGAGGTACACTTCCTACACCGGAAGCCAAAAAGTAGGGTTTAAAACTATTAGTTTGCATATTAACCTCTTCCTATCCAGTAAATTATTGTTTCAGACAGCATATGCCACAGGTAAATCCAATCTGCAACGTAAAAAACGGCCCAAACCAAGACTGAACCAACTATGATCCCGGGTACCCACAAAAACGGTAAGTAATTCCCTCCTGTTCGGTGGATATCACGCACACGAATAGGCAGAAACAAGAAAACAAACGCCATATAGCCTAGAATTGGATAGTAGAACGGAACTCCCCAGGGTATTGATGCCCATCCGATGGCAATAAAAACAGCCCAACGATAGCGACGTTCCAGCCAATAAACAAGTCCTACAGCATGCGGAGCGTCTGGCATATGGGGAGCTACCACTCCGACTTGAAGTAATCGCATCAGCATAAAGAACACGCTCAACATTGCCCAGGTCAACCAGGGGGATTGCGCTTGTATCAATTCAATCCCAGGCCACAAGTGTGAAAACCATGGACTACTATGAATCGGGATACGGAATACTCCCGAAGTCACTAATCCTGCCAACATGGCCTCACGCGCAAATACGAACAATCCATCCCAGCGCCAAGCACTACGCAAGCGACGTCTCGGCTTTCTTGCTCCAATTTCCTTATAGCGCCAGGTTACTGACCGGATATTCATCCAAGCCAAGAAAACCATTAATAAAGCCCATACCTTACTAGCAATTGGTTCTTTGACCCAAAGGGGACTTGAGGTTAATGAGGTCTCGACCGTTACCTGTCCCCAGTCTCCTTGAATTTTATTTCCCTGAATAACGAGCGACTGCTCCGCAGAGAGGTCTGCAACACCATTATGCATCGTTTCGAGGGCAAAGGCTATATTAGGTTGAACCTCTTGCCCTGCTCGGAGGAGATAAGACTTGGTCAAGCCGTCGGAATCCAACCCTTTTCCAACGGTCCATGCCCATAGAGAGGGATGTAGCATTTTTTCCTTAATCATTTTTCGAAAGACAATGGGTTGCGGGAGTCGTTTGGAGGGCATCAGTTCAACGGGCAATTCTGCCCATAATCCCATACCAACACGGTCTGCCGCTTGTAACCAGAGCTCGTCAGGAGACTGACCGATAAAATAGATTAGGTTCACTCCATTTTGGCGCTCGGATCTCAGCCAAGCTTCCACCTCTTCGACATGCCTAAGCTGATACTCTTCCTCTGGAATTAAGGCCTTCCCCACAATGGGGATCACCTGGTCATTCAATATCCAGTTCCCAGCCAAAAAAGCGATCGTACGCAGCCCTATGGGTAACGCCAAATCATCTTTATCCCCTTTACTGTTCGTAACCGTTAAATGCAACTGATAGAGAAAGGGCTCCTCTAAGGTCCAACGTCTAGCATCTGGCACAGAAAAAGTCAATATCACTGGCGAAATATCCACCTTTTCTTGAGGGGACACAGTTAGCATCTGTTCCGCCACACCAGCTGAGCCATCGGAGAGTACCCCGTAAACAGTCCAAGGACCTTCTTGAGAAAAACCTCGATGCAGTAGATTAGATTCTACAGTTATTTGTGCGGTAGTTCCATTCCACACTACTTGCACCTGCGGAGGCATTATCGTCGTTTCAACCACCGCATCCAGGCGAATACCACCCGTAATGCGCCCTGCTTTTGGCCAACGGGAGCCCAAAAACGAAGCTCGTTGTTCAGCGCTTCCGGCAAGCTCAACTAAGAGAATATTATCCTCTCCATAGCGAAATGCCTTGGCAGGAATCTCTAATTCGTCCGCCCCGCCGCTTCCTTCAAATTCGCCAATTTTTTGGCTGTTTGTGATCCCATTTAAGTATATGTTCGCCTGCCCTTGAACACCATTCAACGTGAGCAACATAGTTCGGGAACTCCATTCTCCTGGGATTCGCAATCGTTTTGCCACGACCGTAAATCGCTCACTCGAAGGTAGGGTTAAGGGCTTCCCTCCCGTTAAAAAGGATTGATTGTTTATTCCTTTAGCACGTTCGGATTCTGTTGTCCAAGCTTGGCGCAATGAAGAGAACTGATCCCAACTCCCGTTTAAATTCTGCGTAAAACGTGATGCACTTATACCAATTTGCCCATGTTGAAGAGATTTCCCTTGAGGACTTTGCCAGTACCACCATAATGCTCCTAAAGTTAATGCCCATAAAGCAATAAAAATCATTAAGCGACGATTGAACATAAAATCCCCTCTTTATATCTACACGCAAATTGCGATTAGTTGACTTATTCGTGAAAGATCTTCAAAACCCTTGCACCTAATAAAAATAAACCCATAGGTAACCAGCTTCCAGCGAAGCACGCTTACCCATGAGTTATGTTTAAATCTATTCCTAGTTTAATTCAGCTGCACACCTTTGAGACACTCTGGACAAACTCCATGAAACTCCATGCGATGCCCTAAAACTTGAAACCCTGATTGCTCCCCGACTTCTTGATCCATGTCGATTAGAGGGCGATGGAGATCCGCCACCTTACCACATCTTGAGCAAACAATATGATAATGATTCTCGGGATTGCCGTCAAAGCGACTTGACATATCACCATAGGACAACTCCAAGAGGTGCCCATGCTCTTTCAGCATGTTGAGTGTATTATAAATTGTACCTAAACTTACTCCCGGAAATTTCGCCTTAACGTGGTGATAAATTTCATCTGCCGTGGGATGGGATACAGTTTCCAGTAGGAATTCTAAAATCGCCTGTCTCTGTGGTGTAAAACGGACACCTTTATTTTTAAGTTGTTTGAGAATTTCGATGGCATCCATACCCATATCTCCTTTTATCATTATAATTTAAAATTATTGTTATTTAGATAATAAATTAATCTAATAAATTTGTCAACATTATTTCTCAACCTGAAAATCATATGAATCTAAACAGGGATGTTCGAGGTTAGCAATAGCTTATTTGCATTTCTCAGTCAAAGGGGTCTGACTAGTATCAAAAAGGAGAGTTTATTAAACTCTCCTTTTTAGTAATATTGTTTATGAGTATTACGCTGGATTTGGTGCTTCAACTGGACAAACCGTGGCACATGACCCACAATCGATGCAAAGTTCCGCATCAATAACGTACAAGCCATCACCTTCACTAATTGCGGAAACTGTGCACTCGCCTTCGCAAGCGCCGCAACTAATGCATTCTGAGTTAATAACGTATGCCATGTTACTACATCCCCTTTTCTCTCACTTCAAAAACAAATATACCAAAGCTTCAGAGAAAAGGCAAGCTATAAAAGCAGATAGTATTTCCCATTGACACTTCAGATATACAACAATTTACAGATCTTTTTCTGGTCGATATGGTACTTGATAAAGCCGGCGCAGACAATGTGAGCAATAGGGTAAAACACGATTACTCACGTGATTCCTTCGGAATAAGATGTGACCTAAATCTTCATGTTCAAAACCGCAAGCCCGACATTTTTCTAACATAAGTATACCCCCCACGCTTTGTGCGTTTCTGTACAAATAATCTATCTATAGTATGCTCCTTTTGTCCATAAAATAAACAAGCAATTCGCTTAGAATTGCTTGTTTAGAATCTGTGTTAAATGATCTAGGGTAAAACATTCATACATCAAACAGGAGGGCAGAAACGCTTTAACATGGGGTGTCTCCACCCAGCGACGCTCAGGGAGTGTATTGAGCCAAAGCACCTGACGGACCTGACGACGAATTTTCCCCAGTAAAGCCGCTGCTTTTTCCCCTTCAAGCGTCTGTGCATCACTTACAATCAGCAGCAATGTTTGCCTAGAAAGTGTATCAGGGAACCTACCCTGCAGGCTTTCCAAGGCATTTGCTAAATTCGTCCCTCCTCCCCATTCCTTTCCAGATACGGAGAGGGCTTCTTTAACCATTACCTCGAATCTCTGACCTTTTCTAAACTTATCGGTTAAAGGAATCAAAGTTTCCCCAAAGGCGAAGGTTTTAATCCCACTAACCACCGTAGATAAGCCATAAACAAATTGCCAAATAAATTCAGTATACTTAAGCATTGAACCCGAAATATCACAAAGTAAAATAATTCTCGGACGACCCATCCGACGGCTGCGATAGCTTCGCTCCACAAGCACCCCGCCATAGCGTAAATTTCTCCGTAAGGTCGCGCGCATGTCTAGTCCACCACGTCTTCGAGCTGCCCGGTAGCGACGAGTTACCTGGCTGGCAAGGCGTTGACTAAGGCGGCGAATTAGGCGGATGACCTCTGGCCACTCTTCGGGAGAAATCTTCTTTAAATCTCGGCTTAAAACCTCCGCTTCCCGATCGCGAAGTGCACGTTCCACTTCAGAGAGCACCCCATCCGTGGACCCTGGTAAGGAAATTGGCTCTTCTTCGTTTAACTTCTTACGCCAATACTCCAAGGATCCCCGCAGAACCCGTTCAACCATAGGTTGATAAGAATGATCGACTGGTATTCCACTTCTCGTGCCATTGGACGATCTTTCCAAGAAATCACGCAGGCGTTGTTTGTCTTTCTCTGGAAGGCTAGCATAAATAGCTCGCTGTTCCTCATTAATATCCAACTCATTTTCCTGAAAACGCAGGTCTTTTCGGGTATTCTCGATCTGCTCGTTCCACTGAGTAGCCTTCTCTGCTACGTCCTTCTGCCATGCTTCTTTCTGTTCTAAAGACGCGAAGTACGCCCGAAAGGCTTCTTTAAAGGCAGAAATATGTTGGATATTTTTTACGAGAGTTGCCTGGAGCACGGCCTCTACCCTTTCACGATCCGCTAAACCAATCACAGCTAATCCGTCTGCGGCATCTGAAATTTCAGAAGGGCTAACCTTAAGTCCCACTGACCTTAACAATTGAGCAAACTCCACTAAATGTCGATCCAACTCACTGGCTCTATTATGATTGTCCATGAGCACGTCTTTCTCCCTGTGCTAACTTACTAGACTCAAAAAGGAGTTGTTCAGCTCCCATCTCCCGATAGAAAAGTTCCACATCGTCCTGGCTCTTAAGCAGCAGGGTCAGTGTCGCATCAACCCAAGCAGGATCGAGGCCAGTCTTACCCATCACGAGCAACGCCTTAGCCCAGTCCATGGTTTCGGATACCGAAGGAATCTTATTAAGAACAAGCCGCTCTCTAAGTATATTAACAGCCCTGGCAACTTCTAAAGCTAATCGTTCTGGCAAATCGGGAATTTTGGCCCGAAGAATACGGACTTCTTTGTTCACAGAAGGTGGTTCCACGTGCAGGAAAATACAGCGTCGTTTTAATCCGTCGGAAAGCTCCCGTTCTCCATTAGAAGTTAAAACCACGATGGGACGTTCTTTGGCGACAATTGTCCCCATCTCAGGAATAGTCACTTGAAACTCACCCAAAAGTTCAAAGAGAAATGCCTCAAATTCCGAATCCGTCTTATCAATCTCGTCAATGAGCAACACAGTTCGCTTCTCACTCAATAGTGCCTGAAGCAAGGGTCTGGGCAGTAAATAATCTGTTGAAAAGAGGTCAGCTTCTGAGAGATGCTCTCGACCCATTTGAATCTTTAAAAGTTGACGCTGATAATTCCATTCGTAAAGGGCTTTAGTTTCATCGAGCCCTTCATAACACTGCAAGCGGATCAGCGGAGCCCCAAAGACCTGACTCAACACTTTAGCAATTTCCGTCTTGCCTACCCCTGCTGGCCCTGAGACCAAAAGTGGTTTACCTAATTGCGTCGCTAAAAACGCCGTCAGCGCGATTCGATCATCCCGTTCGGTAATATAACCGACGGATTCCAACTCATTTTCAAACTGATCTAGCGTCATCCGGTTTGGCATCTAAACCCACCCCCCTAATCGATGTTCGATGTTCGATATTCGTGGTTCGAATGCTTAATAAACCACGAACTACGAACTATGACCTTGGACCTTGGATCGCATCTTCGTAAACCGATTCATATTCTTTCACAGCCCGTTCCACCGGAAACATCTCTCGTGCCCAAGTTACAGCCTGTTCAGAAAAGGACTTATAGCGTAAATCGTCGGTCAATAGGCTAAGTACTGCCTCACTCATCCCTACGACGTCCCCGACTTCTGCAAGATAGCCGGTCTTGCCATGGATAACGACTTCGGGTAATCCACCAACCCGACTGGCAATGACCGGAACCCCACAAGCCATGGCTTCTAGGGCGACAAGCCCAAAACTTTCCTGTTCCGATGGGAGAATAAAAACATCAACCATCTGCAAAATTTCTTTTACACTTTCTTGTTTTCCCAGAAACATGACTTTTTTCTCAAGTCCTAGTTTTACGGCCTCCCGTTCAACCCGGACCATTTCCGGTCCATCACCGACCAGTAAAAGTCGACAGGGTGTGACTTTCTCAACCAGGGAAAAGATTCTAACCACATCCACGACCCGTTTCACTTCTCTAAAGTTTGAGATGTGGGCTAAGATTTTCTCTCCCTGTGGAGCAAAGTATCTCCTGCACCGGTCCATCAATCCCTTCATCGGTAGATAGACATTGGGGTCAATAAAGTTCGGAATCACCTTAATATCTTGATTAATAGGCCCAAAGATCTCTACAGTATCCCTTGCCAGTGATCGAGAAACAGCGGTTATCTGGTCGCTTGATTTAAGGCCTAAGCGGGTTAAATTATAAAATTCTTCAAAAGCACCCACCAAAGTAACATCCGTACCATGTAAGGTCGTCACCAATGGCAGTGGCCTAGTCATCATTTGTTTGGCCAATAATGCACTAATACTGTGAGGAATAGCATAATGGGCATGGATTACGTCTAACCCTACATAGTTCGCGACTTCGACGATTTTATTGGCAAGCAACAACGTATAGGGAGGAAATTTAAACAAGGGATAGTTTACATCAGTTACCTCATGGAAAAAAAGTTTCTCATGAAATCGATGTAACCGAAAGGGTCGAGCGGAAGAAATAAAGTGAACTTCATGCCCTTGCTCCCCCAATGCATACCCCAGTTCCGTCGCCACGACTCCACTCCCCCCATAACTGGGGTAACAAACCATTCCAATTTTCATCCATTCAAACCTTCTTCAATCTAGCATATCATTCCCTTTCAGGGGGCCATCTCCTCATAACCTATTGGCATGGCGTCTTGAATTGCCTCTCCAATAATCTTTTGAATGTCATTGACGATGCACGAAACTTCAAATTCAGCTTCTAAATACTCCCTTGCCGCAGGGTTTAAACTCACTAAACTATATAAGCGTTCCAGCTCTTGCTGCTTCTCCTCGCTGATCTCTTGTTCTAACATTTGGGCCTCGCGAATCTCCCATTGTTTCAATTGAAATTCGCGAACCATCTTGTGATTACTGGCATCACTCATTACTTTTTCCTTAGATTTAAGAAATTGCTTGAACTCATTAGATTCCTTAAGCGTACGCGCCAGTTCATAAGCTAAATCGTTTGCAGCCATATCCTTTTCCTCTCCTCTGTCCCACTATCTCTATAATTGTCTTATTATATAAAATTTTAGTGGCTGAGACAAATCACATCAATGTGAATGACTCAGCCTAACCTCAAATATCCTGACAGGTACTTACAAGTTTCTCCAACAAATCAAAGGCCTGCAAACGACTAAACGACAGCAAATTATCCCATTGCTCTCGGTTAAGTTTCCATGGACAATGAACTGCCACACGACTAGCAAATCCCAAAGGACTTCCCCCATATAGTTTTTCTAAGCGACGTTGAGAAAGACTAACCACTCCTGGAGCATGGGCATTACACATTATCGGCTCGAGGCACAGAGCCGGCTCACCTTGATACGTCACTAGTAGTGAGAACTTCGCGAGTTGCTCTACAGCCACTTTTCCCTGTTCAATGGACCCTTCCAACGGAACAGAATCGGGCTGGATAATCCCACCCAATTTCCGCCAGAAGTTCTTGTCATCGGCACTATTGATGGAAACGCAAACTCCCACTGCCCCCATTTGACGGGCAAAATTCACCACAAAACGAGCAAAATCACATTCAATAGTTCCTTTTAAGGATAATCCTTCTAAAATAACTAACCGCTCGGCACTGCTTAAAGTGAGTTCTCCAATTCCCGCCTCCCCCAACTCAAGCACATTTAAGCCTGGTAACACATGAATCTGCGGATTTAATCCGGTTCCTCTATCTGTCAAGAAGGCCCCTAGGGCTTGCGCCCAATCTTCAAGGCCATCTTCGTTCCATTCTGATCGAGGGGAAAGCTCAATTTCTATCCAAGGCATTTGCGTCTCTCCTTTACACTCCGTCACACACATATTGTTTAGTGTTTCACCGTCGTGTAAAGTTATGCAAACATCTAATCCAATGAATAACGCACTTTGTTAAAACTTGAAAACCCAACCACAGAGTGAACCCCGATCTGCCGCAAGACCTGACTCGCTTCCTCTAGATCTCGCCCTACTACTTCGGCACAATGAGCATCAGACCCCAAGGTAAACTCAATTCCCCGCCGCTGAATTTCCTCCATTAAACGTCTTTCTGGGTAGAATTCTTGAACGGGCTTATACCGACCATTTGTGTTCACTTCCAAGGCTAACCCTCGTTCTGCTATGATCGTTAAGGCCTCATCAGCCAGCTTCAAGATATCCGTTTTCGGTCGAATCCCAAATAGTTTAATGAGATCAAGATGACCAATTGTCGTAAATAGCCCAGAACTAGCTGCATGTTTTACAAGCTCAAAATATTCACGATAAATCTCATCCGCATCTTTCTTATGATGCATAGGCTCCTCTTCTGGAATATCAAAGATCCAGCCATTCATCTCATGAACTGACCCAATCACAAAATCAAACGGATATTGATCTATTAAATCTTTGATTCGTCCTTCATCTTCCACTCGATATTCCGCCTCAAAACCAACTCTTACCGCTAAATGAGGATAGTCTTTCGCTACTTCCCTGATCAGGGGAAAACTCATTTGCTCAAAATAATAGTCATGATCGGCAAAACCAATTTCTTTCAATCCCTTGCGCGACGCTACATCTAAAAACGCTCGAATGTTTTCTCGGTTTGCCTCCCGATCGTTGTGTCCGACAAGATGAACATGCATATCTAACATTACAGCATTCAGACTCCTTCTCTTTTTATCCACTTCCTAAACTCTTGCTTCTTGTGCTGAAAGGGGACATACCTGCGAAGCAAAAGCTGTTCTTCTGGATAGGTATGTCCCCAACTAAGATAAGAGACTATTGTCCTGTCAAAGCCCGCATTTAAAAGCAATAGACTCCGACTTCAGGCTTTCTGATCTCTGTCCTCTGTTTTAAAGCGTTTGTACTCCTGTTTTTATCATCAGATAAGGCAGGTTACTCAGGCTTGCCTGGGCCGTTTTTGTCGTTGGGGCGGCCAAATCCGCCAAGAAATTACCGGTTAATTTAACATCCGTTCGCCCAACGATTTTACCCTTTAAAATCCGCAAACAGTGGGGCGCACTGAGCGAATATGAGCCCGAGACAGCTTCTTGAGTATGTAAACCGAGCACTGATAAGACAAGAACTCCATCTTCCACCCCTTGCAAAGCCTCTTCCCAAGGAACCTCGGCTTGATGCTTAAGATATAGTCCACCTGTTCCTTGTGGTAAAGCTGTCGGTTTCGCACCCCAGCGCACAGCATCTTTCACCCTCAGATAAGGAGTCTGCAGAAGCCCATCTCGGGCTAACACTGTCCGATGTGCAGGAACTCCTTCAGGTGTCACCATATAAGACCCTAATTCAAGGGGTCGAAGCGGGTCAATCAGTAAAGAAAAATGCGGATGAAAGACTAGTTTTTGATCTAGAAAATTTTCTTTGGAAAAGGCACCCTGCCCCTCGATCACACGATCACCCGAGAAATTCGGCAATACAAACTGTCCTAACATATCCTCTGTCATAGACGGAGAAAGAATCACTTGAGTCTGGGGTCCAACGGGAGGTGCTTCTTTCTTCATCCCCTCATACTGATTCACGATTTGTACCCACAAATCCTCTCGTTCTTCCGGACGAATAAGTCGGCGCTTAACAAATCCACCACCTACCAAACTATCAAAGGAAAACCAGGATATAAATTGAGACTGTTGATAAGTAACAGCAAGCCCTGTCGAGGTACGAACATGTCGATAGCCCCAAGCAGCTTGGATGCTGCCTTGCATCTTCGCTTCAGAAGGTCTGTCCTTAAGCCATTGTTTGACTTGATCGAATAAAACCTCATCCTTTCCAGCAATTATTTGTTCAATAGCGCGGTCCTCGAGAGCTACTAGCTCCAGGGGTTCTGGCGATGGAATATGTGTTGCATCTGGGTCTTCATAGGAAGCCAGCTTCCATTGCTCCAATTCCTTCGGCCAATAGTCTGGGTCATTTTTAAATGGCAGCTGAACAATGGCCTGACTGCATGTCCCATCAGCCCAGACCAAAAAAACCTCTCCACTTTCACCCTGTCGATAACTAGGTGGAGTATAGACACTCCCTGGTGAATTGTCTTTGATTCCTAAAGAAACTGCTTCCGATTCATGGACCAAAATTCGCCAAGCCGATAGGCGTAGTTCCTCTTTCTTTGGGGCCTGCTGAGACTGATAGAGAAGATCCTCCAATTGCGCAACGAGTTTCATGCCTGCTCCCCTCCTAAACTGACTTGCTGATCAACATCCATGAGCAGATAACGATGACTTCCACCGCTTGAAGCGACAGATTGCCCACCTTTACCGCACGCTCCAATCGCATCAAAGCACCCTTCTCCTAACCCCCCGCGAATTGCCTCTAAAGCAGAAAGAATTTTCCCGCTAAAAATCGACGGTTGGTAAATCGGCAGGTTTGGATCAGCCACATCAATAATCCCATCGCATTGAAAGACAAAATCCCCCGTTTTAGGATTAACTTGTCCACCTCGATACCCCAAAAGAAGCAGATTCTTCTCTCCCTCACGTAACTCACCGTTTTGCATAAGAGTTTCACGCACAACTTTCACTTCGTCCATCAAGTGTTCGGCTGGAGTTAACGGAAGCATGCGGTCAACCAGTAAACGAATATTGCTCATTCTAGGCAAAGGAATTTGTCCGTAGCTCTCTGCTCTTCCCGCTCCTGTCACCGGCATGCCCGCTTCTTCCCCAGAGAAAATATCTCCCAGACCAGCCACCAGCACTCCATCCTTGACAATCGTCACGGTTTGTCTTATAAGTCCGTTGGCCGAAAATGGTTGATAAGCCCAGTCTCCGAGAAGTGGACCATCGATGATATTGACACCAGGCCTAGCCACCCGGAGCCCTATGCGCAGTTTCCCAGCTTCTCCTAGTACGGATTCATTCATGTGATCCGACTCGACTGCATGTCCAAAGGCCTCATGCGCCAAGCCCTTGGCCAGCCCATAATCAATAATCAATGGATAATGACCGCTCGGCAAATGAGGCGCACTACACACCGCTTTGGCAAACGCTGCCCGATCCATTGCCTTTTTTTCTAAGGAGTGATCCGCTAGTTCTTCAAAGAGCACTGTAGCATCCATGCCACTGCGATAAATCAGGGTACTTTGTGCCTTACCCTGATCCCGAACTGTCCCCTGATGCATCAGGACCGCTCTAGGAATAACAAAGGATACCAACGTTCCATCTGAGCGCCCGATACACCATACTTCTTCGATTTGTCTATAACTTGTTTGCCAAGAGCCCTCCGGAAAACCATCCCGCAAACGGGAATGTAAGCTTATCACCTTCTCCTGAAGTTCTGACAAAGAAATTTCTCCAAATACTTTTTGGGCAGGATTCCTTACCTCCTCCTGGATCTGAGGAGCCTCCCAGATCTGACGATTTCGTTTTGACCCGATCGCTTCATTTCTACGGGCCAACCGAATTGCCTTATCGATTAATGTGCGGCCGAGCTCCAACGCTAAAACATCAGAGTTGGCAAATCCTGATGCCCCCTCCTTCGTAAAAGCCTGAACTCCATAACCGCTATCTCCTCCAGTCGAAACCCGATCCAATCGCCCGTTACTCAAACGTAGGCTCCATTCCCTGCGAGATTGAGCCCGTACTATAAAATAACCTTTCAACCCCTTGGTCTCCGCTAACACGGCTTGAACTAATGCCCTAATTTCTATTTGCTCCACAATTGCCTCCTTGAGAGTTGAACTCTAATAAGGATATTATACCACGGAGCGCAGAAAGGAACCTTATATAGAAAACATATCCCGAGGCCTGTATAAAAAAATAAGCCTCAGGACATGATTTAGATAGTCTCAATTTTTCAATTTTTTATCCCCACTCCTCTCTTTTACTTCACTTGCGACGGCTGATACGTCGCAAGCTTTTTTTATACTAGTCTATTAATTTGACCAAAAGCTTTCGTTCCTCAGCAAAACCAAACTTTTCGTAGAGCTTAAGTGCTCTCACATTATGACTACTAACCGCAAGGCCTAGGTAGAAAACCCCATGGGCACGGCAATACTCCTCAGCAGCTTTAAGCAATACTTGACCTGCACCTTTACCCCTCCACTTCGGAACAACTCCTAAATCCATAATCCAACCCTGAGTCAAACCCGTTAACTCTTCCTGTGATGTTGGGTGAAGAACTAAATACCCAATCGGTTGAGTTTTTTCCTCTTCAGAACAAGGCTTTCCATTTTCCTTTACAGCCTCCACTATGAAGACAACAGATCCAGTCTTCTGAATCCACGTCCAAAACCCAGTAAGAAATCCCTCTCTGTATCTAATGGTTTCTTCAATAGGCTGTTTACGCCATGGCGAAATGCTATCCAGCATACCTTTTTTTCCAAGGGTATAAATAAAAGGCCAATCCTGAACATTCCCCTCACGAACTCGCATACCATCACCTCTTGGGTTAACTTATGCAGTCACTCCCTGTCAGGTTTGAGCCAATAAATATTATTTATGTGGGCACTGAATGAGTGCCTTTTATTTTGCGGTCAGAAACAATCAATACTGCGCTTTATGTATAGTTAAGAGCATTCTAAAGTAATCCTAAAGTCGGTAATTTCTAACTCTAGTTCTTGATAATTTTCTCATTCAATACAATTAAAAGAGCCCAAAGAATATCCCCATCAAAATCACTCAACCATGGTCTGCGATACGAGGCAACCACCTCCCGCTCTCCCACAAAGATAGCGGAGAACCCCCTCCATTGCTTCCGCCCATGCTCACAGTACCGCGCTTTTGCGTAAACGCGCAAACAGCCCCCCCAAGAACTTCTGACACCGTTCTTAACCCCCGTCGACCCAAGCCAGAGGAAGTTTCTTAGCTTAGTGAGCACTATTAGTGGAATTGCGTCAATGAGCGCAGAGGATATGGCGTTAAGAAACTCAACGGTTAACTTGCAGAAAGCCCAGAGGTTTTGAGTTTTAGGCATAGCCTCAAGCGAATAGCAAATGGAACGTTGTGCGAACGTGCTAAGACACTTCCTCCCACAAACTCCCGAAAGAAGGTGAGACCACTGTATATCGCCATCCTTATCCTAGGCCTCTGCCTTCTACTCTGGGGCATGAAAATCCTGCGGCAGGGGCTGCAAGCCTTTGCCGGGCATCGCCTCCACCAAGCACTTCTTTGGATGACCGCAACTCCTTGGCGCGGGTTCTGGAGTGGCTCAATATCCACAGCTCTTCTTCAATCAAGTACTGCCTTGACCGTGATGGCCGTATCTTTCGTCGATGCCGGGCTCCTTCCCTTTGGCAACGCTTTTGCCCTAATCTTAGGAAGTAATATTGGCACCACCCTTACGACACAACTCCTTGCTTTTCCCTTAGACCAGATAACACCCTACATTATGATTCTCGGTTCTCTGGGATTTCTCTTTATTCCGTCCCGCTGGCGATTTCTTTCCCAATCTGTTTTCGGCCTAGGAGTTCTCTTTTTTGCGTTAGGTTTACTCCAAGTTGGGATGGCCCCGCTCGTTAATTTGCCCGCAATTCAAAACTTTCTTCGACAGCTAGGCGACAACCATCTTCAAGGAGTCATCGCTGGGACAGTGGTATCCGCCCTACTTCATTCCTCCAACGCCACTACGGGCATTGTAATGCTGCTTACGGCTGACGGATGGATAACCCTGCCTACAGCACTTGCCTTTATCTTTGGCGCCAACATTGGCACCTGTTTTACCGCCGTCTTCGCAGCACTCGCCTCCTCGAGGGCCGCTCAACGGGTGGCGCTATTTCATGTCTTACTTAATGTATTTGGGGTACTACTCTTCTTACCCTTCGTTGAACCACTTGCCCATGGACTCACCCTCATGGGAGGAAGCCTCTCGCGCCAGGTTGCTAACGCCCATACCATCTTTAATCTATTGTCATCTCTATTGGCCTTTCCTCTCTTACCTTGGGCAACCCGCTTCCTTAAAAAAATTCTCCCCTAAAGCCCCGAGATACAGTGTCATACAGGCGCGAAGTCTTACGTAAGCCAGAATAGCAAACTTCCGCTCAAGCGACCTCTAAGACAGACGGTGCACATCTATGTGCCGTCCACAAAATGCACGCCAAGTACAAGCCAAGAACCGCCCCAACTTTCGGTCCCGTTCCCCAGACCTCAGCCGGGGACGCAGTGTGACACGAGCGCGACGTCTTTACGTAAACAGACCAGCAAACTTCCATTCAAACGACCTAAGACAGACGGCGCACATCTATGTGCCGTCCCCAGAATGCGCGCCAAGCCAAGAACCGTCCCCAATTTGCACACCTGAACCACCTTACACAACTTCTATAGACGGCGCACATGCAAGGTACAGTCACCAGCCTCCCGTTCCATTAAGTTCTATCGTTCTATCGTTCTATCGTCCCTCGTTCCCCAGACCCCAGCCGGGGACGCAGTGTGACACGAGCGCGACGTCTTTACGTAAGCAGACCAGCAAACTTCCGTTCAAGCGACCGACCCTAGATACGGGACAGTGCACAAGGATGTGCACTGCCACCAACCGAGCCAAGGACGGCGAGTTTGGTGGGTATCCCGCTCCCCACAGTAGGAGCTTGAACGGTTAGTTTGCTCTGCGTCGTAAGCACCGAGCGCTGTGTCACACAAGTCCCCCTACCCCAAACTTTTCGGCGATCAAATCACAAATCCCTTGGGCATCATCCAAATTAAAACAAGGAATCCCGTTATCAAACGAGATATCACTAGCTATAGCGATAAGCTCCTCCGGTTTAGAGAAAAGCCCCTGATGCACAGCCGAGCGATATACCTCGATTTTTGGTTTGTTGCCATGCTTGTATCCCTCGGTAAAGATCACATCCACTCCATGAATGCGGGCGAGGACCTCATCGAGAGGCTGATCGTCTGCTACACTCTCCAAGATAGCAATTCTTTGAGGGGAGCTGATTGCGACTACATCCGCACCCGCTTGGGCATGACGCCACGTATCTTTACCCGGTTGATCCATCTCGAACCCATGGACATCATGCTTCAGGGTAGCAACCCTCCACCCACGGAGCTTCGCCTCACGAATAAGTTTTTCTAAAAGTGTCGTCTTCCCTGAATTGGACTTTCCGCCGACAATCGAAATAACGGGAATTCGAGATCGCACATCTCTAATATTCATAACGGCTTGGCAGGAAACCACTATCCCTTTAGGGTAGTGGAGGAATGCCGTACACATATCCTAACCTGCCACCCTCCTCTCGGTTAATAGACTTTTTCTTCTTTCAATTAATTTGAAAGATCTGCAACTGATACTACCTTTATTTACCTTAGTTCCGTCTAAAGTCCTGATATCGAAGAAACCACTATTTCTTCTTCCGAAGATGTAGTACAACTTACCTTGGTATTGAATCTTATCAAACAGTCTAAACCCTTTTACCTCAAATTGTGCTTGGTTTAACTT
>LADV01000260.1 GCA_000961805.1 Peptococcaceae bacterium BRH_c23
ACGGCTGCTGAAATGACAAGATTCTGTATTATCACGGATGAAGCACGGCATATAAAAATGGCCATCGTTGATTGGCACGTAACTCCTAATGTCTCAATTAATGATCCCCTGTTAATGATGAAACAACCGCCAAGTTTAACCGCTGCCACCGGAATGGATGCACTCACCCATGCCGTAGAGGCGTATGTTTCCACGATCGCCACACCAGTAACAGATTCAGCTGCCTTAATGGCTTTTAAATTAATCCCTAAATATCTACGTCGCGCCGTGGCGAATGGCGATGACTTCGAAGCACGTGAACAAATGGCTTATGCCCAATTATTAGCGGGTATGGCTTTTAATAACGCCAGTTTAGGTTATGTTCATGCAATGGCTCATCAATTAGGTGGATTCTATAATTTACCTCATGGTGTATGTAACGCAATCCTTCTCCCTCACGTTTCACGCTTCAACATGATTGGCAATCTCGAACGTTTTGCAGAGATCGCTGTAGCGATGGGTGAAAACATTGATGGACTTTCTACCAGAGATGCGGCAGAAAAATGCTTAACTGCAATCGCCACGCTGTCTGCTGATGTCGGAATTCCTTCCGGGCTAAATGCATTGAATGTAAAAGAAGAAGACTTACCTCTGATGGCTGGAAATGCGAAATTAGATGCTTGTCAATTCACTAATCCTCGCACCGCAACTCTTGAACAAGTGATTCAAATCTATAAGAATGCTATGTAATCTAAAGTCATGTAAATTGAATGTAATTTAAATTAAATAAAAATTACGTTTTAAAAAGTCCTAGGTTAACTAGGGCTTTTTATATTTAAATATTTTATATATTCAGAAGGGAAAAAGAGATAATTCGTCGAATCATCTATAATGTTGATAGTATATTGGGAATTAGTCCTAATTAAGGTATACGATATGATATTTACTAACTCAGGAATGGGAATTAATATCTAAAGAAGTTGAGGTGGGAATATGAGGAAATGGCTTGCGGCGATAATAATTAGTCTGACCATGGTATTCGTATTAGGAATTGCGAGCCTCGCAATAGCAACCACTATAACGGAAGATAACCAATTGAGACCCTTGGATACGGACGTAGTCAGTAGTCCATCTGACCCAGCAACGGACACAGATAATGGCATTAATAACGTCAACCAAACTGGGAAGAATGTAAATACTAATGATGGTACCTCAGTTAATGATGTAATCAAAGCGACTAACGACCCAACCGGAAAGCAAAGAACACACGGGGAGTATCAGAATAACACCAACTCTTGTGCAAGCTGTCATTCCCCGCATGGATCTTACAGCGACCGTTTACTGCACTATAATCCCAATGGTATTGCCACATTACCGATGAGAGACGATGATGCCGGTACCTATACCGGTATATCGAAAGCAGCAAATGGCGGTGTAAATGCACTAACCGGCGGTACAATGCTTAGAGATACAGTCCTTGCTGCCGCTCCCGCCGTACCCGTCATAGGAGACCCTGGCATTGTTACCCAAGCTGATTTAGATGCAGCGATACTTGCTTCGCCGGATTTTGTTGCCGTTGAAATGCTGGCCTCAGAGGTACCTTATTACGATGAGGCAACGGATATGATTACGAATGGGATCAGTGCTACATATGCAACAGGCACGGACCATGTTGTAGTTGTTCTAAAAAAGATTACTCAAGGGGATCCTGTTCAAATAAACTATGTAAAAGATTCCCAGCCGTGGATAAACGGTGGACAATATAACAATTCCTTGACGTTTAAGGTGAACTACACGGGATTCTATGATGGTGATCCTTTGAGTAAAGATAGTACCATTAATTCTCAGTTAAGGCTAGATGAAAAGCTGAAAGGGCAAGAGACGGCGTTTGATGGAATTACAATGAACTATCAACAAGGATTCGCAAAGATCAACACTCCTGACAGTGCGGTGAATACCTTGGATAAAGAAGGCAACCAGGTTCTAACAAATACAGTTCCATTTGTGCTGAAAGGGGTAACTTATGCAGCTGGGAGATACAGCTTTCTCGATGCTTCTGGAATAGCGCTTGAGGCTGAAGCTTGTTTAGATGATTCTGAAAGTGTTGTGTCAACAGAAAATGCGCAGACTATTACAACACTAGTAGGAAGAAATGCAGATTTATCTCGTGCGATTGTCTTAGAATTAGCAATGGATCCGAGCGTATTTTGGTTTGGTGATCCAATATATGGTGTGAAGATAACAAAAGTAGATCCCGCTTCGTACGAAACTAATGGACTTGCTATCAGCACGTTCTGTGCCGCTTGTCACACGGACTATCTTGTTAAATCCGGTTCGCCAACGGGTGTCTGGTCTAAGAGATTTGGACACACCACGAACAACAACTCTTTAACTTGCTTAAAGTGCCACTTCGCACACGGTTCGGATGTAACAACAATATTAGATAGCGAAGATAGAGACATAACGAGAGTGGCAGAGGAACTCTTTGGGGGGCCTTCACCCCAAGCTACAATCGATGCAACTGCTTATTTGTTAGATCAGAACCCATCTTCTGCCTTGAAACGCTACACGAACACCTCTGTCTGTCGAACGTGTCACGAGGATTACACTTACTAAGTTGAAAAAAAGGCAGTAACAAAAAAATATCCTGTTTGTTACTGCCTCTTTTTGTTCGAGAACTCCAAATTCAAGGAATATTCCCCGTTTCGTAGGCGAATATTCTTTTTTGGGGGATAAGCGTACCACCGCCCGAAATAAAACTAGTTTCGTTTCGCTTTCTTTATCTTTTATATCAAAAAGGAAGTATAAAGAAATATAAATTAGGGGTGCCAGAGGGCACCCCTTTGTTTGTTTACTTCTTATGAGGCAAAGTGCGCGAGAAAACGGGCGACATCTCCTTGTGGGGGATTCCTGAGTAGTTCGTTCGGAGAGCCTTCCGCTGTGACTTGCCCATTGAGTAGAATCAAGGCTCGGCTGGCCAAATGCGCAATATCCTTAAAATCATGGCTGACTAAGACGGTCGTTGTTTGTGTGGTTTTAAAAACTTTGGCTAGATCGACACGAAGTCCCTCTTTGGTGGGGGCATCAAGGGCTGAAAAAGGCTCGTCTAAAAATAGAACGTCCGGCTCAATGGCAAAGGCCCGAGCTAAACTAACACGTTGGGCTTCTCCTCCAGAAAGTGACCGTGCCGCCTGTTTTGAAAGATGGATTACTCCAAACTGCTCCAGCCAATAGTCCACTCGTTCCTTAATGGTTCCTTTAGAGAGACCCCGAATTTTTAATCCAATGGCAACATTGTCAAAAACACGCGTATTCAATAAGAGGGATTCCTGAAAAACAATGGCGATTTTCCGGCGAATAGCAAGCGGGACGTTTTTTGGTATGGATTGGCCTTGAAAATAGAGCCTTCCAGAAGTTGGAGTCTCTAAAAACGCTAGGATTTTTAGCAAACTGCTTTTTCCAGATCCATTCGGACCGATCAGGCCGACGCATTCCCCTCGTAACAAATGAAAATCAATCGTTTGCAGAATTGTTTTATGTTCCTGCTTCCAGGTAATCTCCTGAGCTTCGAGCACCTTAGGGGCCTCCTTGCTGTTTCTGTTGAAGTAGGGTTAAGCCTAAAGTAGCTCCATAGGCTAGTAAACATAAGATAATACTTAAGGCAATGGCAATGTCGAAGTTGCCTTTAGAAACTTCTAGGACAGTGGCAGTTGTTAGAACACGAGTCTGGCCATGAATGTTTCCCCCTACCGCCATGGATGCCCCAATCTCAGAAACGACTGCCCCAAAACCGGCAATAATTGCGGCAAAGAGTGAAAAACGGACTTCCTTAAGCAGCAACCAAGTATACTGGAGTCGGGTTGCCCCCAGCGCCCGGATTTGGAGCCTAAGTTTGGGGTTAGTTTGTTGAAGAGCGGCACAGGTTAAGGCGGCAATAATGGGAGAGGCAATGATCGCCTGGGCGATGATGATGGCTGTTGGGGTATACATGATATTTAAAAATCCAAAAGGGCCAGATCTCCACAGGAAAATTGAGACCCATAATCCAACGACCACAGGAGGCAAGCCCATTCCGGTATTAACAATACTTAAAACAAAACGTCGCCCTGGAAAGGGTTTTAGAGCTAGGAGTGTGCCAAATGGAATCCCGATAAAAAGGCTAATCAACGTTCCGGTACCGGATATTTTAAGGGTAAGGAGGGTGATTTCGATCACTTCGGGATCCCCTGTTAGCAGGAGGTGAATGGCTGCTTGGATTCCTTCCCAGATCATTTCCATGTAGTAACATTTCCTCCCTTACGTGAGTTCGGTGGTTTACTTGCCGAGATCCTCCATCTTTTTGCCAGCATCAGGGAAGAAGAGGGCCTGACCGAATTTGTCTTTCCCAAAGGTTCCGATTTGGGTCTGGGTATCTTGACTCGTCATAAAATCGACAAAGGCTTTAGCTCCATCAGCATTAACTTTAGGGAACTTTTCAGGGTTAACTTGCATGACATGATAAATATTTAAGAGAGAAGCATCTCCCTGAAGAACGATTTCAAGTTTTAAGTTTTTCTGAGTCGCCAGGTAGGTTGCACGATCTGTTAAAGTATATCCCTGTTTCTCAGAGGTCACGGTAAGTGTTTGCCCCATGCCTTGACCGGTTGCTTGATATTTATCCCCAGATGGTTTGAGGTTGGCCTTCGTCCAGAGGGCTTTTTCCATTTTGTCAGTTCCAGAATCATCTCCACGGGAGACAAAGATGGAGGGACTTGCTGAAATTGCCTTTAAAGCGTCTACGGTTGTTTTTGTCTCTTTTACTTTAGCGGGATCGGAGGCAGGTCCTACAATGACGAAATCGTTGTGCATCACAAGTTGATAGTTGATGGCTGTCTTATTATCGACTAATTTTTTTTCTGAGGAAGGTGCATGCACCAGTAAAACGTCAGCGTCGCCTTTTTCTCCCATGGCTAAAGCAGCCCCTGTTCCGACCGCTATTGTTTTGACCTTATATCCCGTTTTTTTCTCGAAATCGGGTATGAGAAAATCTAGTAAGCCGCTGTCTTGCGTACTTGTGGTGGTCGCCAAAATAATGTCGGGTCTTGCAGGTTTGGGGATTTCAGTCGTTTGTGGTGCTGGAGTTGCTGGGGGTGTTGGGGTTGCGGCTGTTCCACACCCGACGACGATCACCATGATGGCAATCATTAGTAGCGCGAAACCAGAATTAAGGCGAAGTCTGAGATTGTTTTTCATTTTCTTTATTCCTCCTAATAATATGTTTTTTTAGCGCCGCTCCATGCCATCTTTGCACCAGGCATCAGTCAATCCATGGACAATTCGCTCCGGAGCTTCGGTGAGCGTGAATGCAAGTCAAGGAATGCAAGTCGAGAACCGTCCCCATACTTGCCATACTTGCATCAAAGCCGGCAAAGCGTATTTGCGTCAATAACGCAAACAGCACCTTGGGATTCTAGGTCGTTCCACCCTCCGACGACCCAAGCCAGAGGAAGTTTCTTAGCTTAGAGAGCACGGAGAGAGGGATTGCGTACGTAGGATGTGCGAACGAGCCTAAGACACTTCCTCCCATTCATCTAAGTATTTAAGAAGATTTTTCCTGTCAGGGACGTATCATACCCCTGATGTTGATGGATGGCTTGGAGGAATCCTGGAGATTTAAGAACATCGACGAGTTGTTTCCAGATAGGGGTTTTGGAAGTTTTGCCCAAACAAACGAGATCATAGCGTTCTTGGAAGAGGGGGATAAAATCAAGACCGAGTCGTTGAGCCTCGGCCTTTACTCCGACGCCGACATCAGCTTGTCCATTGGCTACGCGACACGCGACTCCAGAGTGAGTGCTTTCTTCATGTTCATAGCCCAGAATACAACCTGGAGAAATCTTAGCCCCTCGAAGGTAAGCATCGAGGCGCAGACGGGTCCCTGAGCCTTTTTGGCGGTTTATAAAATGCAAACCTTCTAACGTAATATCTTCCCAAGAATGCAATTGAAGTGGATTACCGGGTGCTACGATAAAGCCCTGTTCTCGTTGAACTAGGTTGACCATACAAACGGATTCTCCAGGGATCACATGTTTAACGAAGGAAGTATTATAGTCTTGTGAGACATCATCCCATAGATGTATACCAGAAATATCCGACTCCCGACGATAAAGGGAAATAAGTCCATCCATACTTCCCTTGAAAGAAAGCGATGACTGGACAGGAATGGGAGCGTGGCTGAGAAACTCGAAGAGTAGTTCAACAATCGGATCATGGCTTCCTATAAAACGAATCATCGGCAATTCGGGGGGATTGGGGGACATAACGGATTGTGTTGCGTTGTGACTACTAGTTCCATGCAGATATTGCTCCAGAACAGACGGATTAATTCGAAGTTGACGGCCAATGTGGTGTGCTGGGATCTCGCCGCGTTTAACAAGTTCATAAAGAGTATATTTAGAAACTTTAAGAATTTTAGCTGCTTCCGCTGCAGTTAAGGTATTACTCAAAATAATCACCCCCATTCTTCCTATTCAAAGTGTAATTTAGTTAGATTACAAAGTCAATATAGTTGTTTGGGGCGATTGGGTTTAATTTAATCAGCTTAGATATTGTTGGGCTTAGGACAGTTAGACTAACATGTAAATTATAACCTAACGATCATCCACTACAGTGAACTCATAACCATAGTGTTATAAATATTTTTACGTAGCTTACGGGAGCATAGATGCGATAACTTGAGTATGTAACACAAAATTAACTTAGATTGAGTAGAATGAATTAATATTAGATTTTTTTGTTGACAACACCGTACTTTATGCTAAAATTTAACGTGATGGAAATTTGGGGAGTAGCCAGTGAAATTGGCGATTAGCCCAGATTCTTTCCTGTTTTTAGAAAAAAGGGGGCAACGATCACAATTGGCAAATTCTCTTGGACGTCATGTGTTGGCTGAAATTTACGGGTGTAGTTTCGACATTTTAAATGATCGCGAAAAAGTCGAAGCACTAATGGTCGACGCAGCTTTGGAGGCTGGTGCAGAGGTACGTGAGGTAGTATTTCATAAGTTTAGTCCTCAAGGAGTGAGTGGAGTAGTTGTCATTTCTGAATCCCACTTAGCCATCCACACGTGGCCAGAACTCGGGTATGCAGCCGTTGACGTCTTTACGTGCGGGGACCGTGTCAATCCCTGGGATGCCTGTAACTATTTAACGGATCATTTCGAAGCAGGTCATATGACAGCAACGGAAATCAAGCGGGGAATTGTTGAGGATCCAAAGGAAGCGGTAAATATTTAGGAGGGATATTTATTTTACTCCGGACTAAGTCAAGTACGGA
>LADV01000241.1 GCA_000961805.1 Peptococcaceae bacterium BRH_c23
CTCTCTCGTTGAACCCTTGATCGAAGGGGGAACAGGAAGCGCATCAGAAAGTGTTCTTCAACTAACTTATATGCCAGATCGTTTTGAAGCAGGCACATTAAACTTGCCAGGTATTTACGGGCTTAATGCTTCACTTAAATACATAATCGCGGAAGGCATTACTACTATTAGAGAAAAAGAGCTTAATCTTGTTCACAGGTTTATTCAAAATGTGCAAACCATTCCTGGGGTTCAGCTCATTGGCCCCGACCAAAAACAAGACCGAACAGGGATTGCTTCTCTTAACTTTTTGAATCACGATAATGCGGAAGTTAGCTATCAATTGTTTAAGGACTTTGGAATCATGACTCGTTGCGGCCTTCATTGTGCTCCAGCAGCCCATCATACACTTGGTACGTTTCCCCATGGAACAGTACGCTTTAGCTTTAGCTTTAGCTTTAGCTTTAGCTTTAGCTTTAGCTATTTTAATTCAAACCAGGATGTGGACTATGTCATTAATTCATTAAATGAATGTAGCTACTAAATTGATTAACCGTCAAAGTTGGTACTTTTGACGGTTAATTATATGCCTTTTCTAGGTTGGTGTATGGTAGTGTATTCAATGTCTTCAGGTTACTACTAAGCTCTGAAACTCTTGCTATGATTGGTACGCCACCCAGGGATCGAACCAGGGACCTGCCGATTAAGAGTCGGATGCTCTACCAGCTGAGCTAGTGGCGCAATAATAACTTTGGAAAGTATACTGGTGAGTCGCGGCTATGTAACGATAGCTTGGCCTTTAGGAGTAGAATACTAAACAACTTTTTATAGCATTTTATCTCATCACTAAAACATTATTAACTATTATTTCTTTTACATTATAGTCTTCTTTTAGTTAATAAGCTAGTTTTTTTTATTTCCTTTTCTTTAAGCAGTTATTTCTTCGTGTATCAATTGTATTTCTTTTTTGTTGCTTTACGCTGGCGTCTAAAATAACCGAAAATTGATGGATTCCTTAATCGGTGCAGTTTTCCAACACCTTCTGATAATCCACGGGATTATCCATATCCAGCAGTACTCCCTGGTCCGCCACTTCCACACTCGAGGTATTCATTGCAGAATTATTCAGCAGCGCCCTTAAGCCTCCCGGCTGGTTCCAGGCAAGTATCCAAAGCTCGATGTCGCCCTCTCTTTACGCGAGAACATAGCATTTTTGGTTTTCCTCGTACCTGACGAATCCTTGCCTTGACGAACTATTAAGATGCCGTGATACTTCAGAAGTGGTCAGGCCTAAAACCTTTGCAATCTCTTCGCTTGTATGGGATCCTTCCCGCAAGAGTGTGATAATTTGACTGATCGCCAATTTCTCTCCAACTGTTTCATCAAACAACCTGCCGAACTCTTCACTTCTGAAAAACTTATAATACTCTTCATCTGTTTTAAAACGCACTCTCAGTCTTTCCATATCTACCAGCTTAATGTAGGGGACTAGGTTTGTAACTGCTTCAAGTTTGGACCTTAAGTCATTTTTGTCTATTCCTTCGCTTTTGCCGAGAGGTCCTAAATTCTCTACCTTCATGCTAAATTCATTCATAATATTGGCGAATCGGATTCCTTCACCGGCTGATACCCATTCTAGCCTTAATCTTTCGGGGTTCACCCCTATGTACTCAAGTATTTTTTTACCTAGAAGCACCATGCTGATTGCATCGTAATTTCCTTCAGTATTGTAATGGCAGTCGTTAAGATGACAACCGCCGATAAACACCCCATCTTGTCCATTTGAGAAAGCTCGAAGTATATGTTCCAGCTCAACTCTGCCAGAGCACATCACCCTTATAAGCCTTATATAAGGGGGGTATTGAAAACGAGAAACTCCAGCAAGGTCTGCCCCTCCGTAGGTGCACCAATTGCATATCATGCCTAAGATCCTTGGTTTAAACGTAAGTTCTGTACTCATTCTAATTCACCGCCTTACTTAGTAATCCTGGCTTTCATTATTATTGAACTGCTACAAAGTCTGGAATAGCCGCGTCAATTTGACTCATGAGTTCTTCATGGGTATAGTGCTTTAGAGAAATAGCCCTTGTTGGACACTTTGCGTTACAGAGACCATCTCCCTTACAAAGAACAGGATTAACCACAGCCTTTCTGCCTTTTGGGGTATCATGAAACTCTATGGCACCATATGTACATGCTGCAATGCATGCTCCACACGAAATACAGTTACTCTCATTCACCTCACAAACAGAGCCGGAGGCTACGACTGTATTATGGGAGAGAAGAGTCAAGACCCTACCTGCTGCTCCATAAGCCTGGCTAATTGTTTCCGATATATGCTTGGGATAGTGAGCTATCCCACACAGGTAAATGCCGTCTGTGCTAAAGTCAACCAGTCTTAGTTTGACATGGGCTTCTTGGAAGAAACCATCTAGACTCGTATTCACCTTGAATAACTTGGTTGCTTCCTGGCTTCCCGCTGACGGAATAACGGCAACAGCTAAAGATAGTGCATCCGCAGCTATTTCAAGCTTCTTACCTAACACTAGATCGGTCACGGTAACCCTTAAGACACTCCGGCCATCCTCCTCAATGGCTTCCACCTGAGGTTTATCCTGCGGCTCATAGCGGATGAACCTTACATCCTTACTTGCCGCTTCCCGGTAATAATCCTCTTTGTACCCATACGTTCTCATATCGCGGAATAGAATGTAGATATCCATCTGGGGGTTTATCTCTTTAAGTTTCAAGGCATTTTTTATCGACTCGCTACAACATATCCGACTACAGTAATTTCTGTCTTCATTTCTGCAACCCACGCATTGGATCATCACCAAACTCTCGGAGTTAAGCAGCCTTTCATCTCCTTTGGCGATTTGCTCCTCCAACTCCAAGTGGGTTATTACTCTATCATCTTCACCATATAGGTACTCGGTGGGTTGGTATACTTCAGCACCTGTAGCGAGGATGGTTGCTCCATGGTTTATCTCTGCGACCCTTCCTTCAGACTTTACCTTGGTTACGAAATTTCCCACAAAACCGCCAGTCTCAATGATGGAAGCATCAGTATAGACGTGGATTAAGCGGTGCTGATAAACCTTGCGTATGACATCTCGCAAATACCCTTGAACATCCATCCCTTCCAAGGTGTAATGGATTCTGCGAGCCATTCCCCCAATGACAGTATCCTTTTCCACTAGGTAGACCACATGTCCCTGGTTGGCTATGCTCAGAGCACTGGTCAGACCGGCGAAACCTCCTCCGACTACTAAGGCCGCCTTGTTGACGGGCAGATCAAATTCCTGCAAGGGCTCCAAACGGCAAGCTCGGGCTACCGACATCCGGACAATATCCTGTGCCTTTTGGGTGGCCTTCTCCTTTTCTTTGGAGTGGACCCAAGAGCAATGTTCTCTAATATTAGCCATGTCGTAATAATATTGGTTAATTCCCGCTTCCCGAAGCGTGTCTCGGAATAGCGGCTCATGTGTCCTAGGGGTACAGGCGGCGACTACCACGCGATTGAGCCCTTTTTCCCGGATCGATTTTGACAGTTTCGCAGCAGCCTCAGTAGAACATATAAAGAGGCTTTCTTCAGCGTAAACGACATTAGGTAACGTCAGTGCATATTCAACTGTAGAGGGGACATCGACTATTCTTCCGATATTCGCTCCACAATGACACACATAGACTCCTACCCTGGGCTCCTCTTCCGAGGTATCCCTTTCCGGTGGATATATCCTTTCTTTAGCCAGATTCCCACGCCGGTAGTCAAGGAGTTCACCACATTGGGAACCAGCCCCACTGGCAGTCATAACCGACTCGGGGATATCTACAGGGCCCTGGAAAGCTCCGCTTATGAAAATTCCAGGCCTAGTGGTCTCCATAGGATTAACAGGATTGGTTTTACAAAAGCCGTGAGAATTGAGCTCAATACCGAACATATTTGCGATGCCCTTTGCATCAGCAGGAGGGTTCAATCCAACGGATAGAACCACCATATCAAATTCTTCCTCTTTAACTCCATGCTCTAATGTAGAATATCTTATTGTTACATTCTTGCTTCCCGAGATTTCTTTCCCTATTGATACATAGCTTCTGATAAATCGAATTCCGGGAAGTTTTTCTGTTCTTTGGTAGAATCGTTCGAAATCCTTGCCATAGGAACGAATATCGTTATGGAATATGGTACACTCGGCCTCATCATCATGGTCTTTGGTTAAAATTACCTGTTTTTGGGTATACGTGCAACATACACCTGAACAATAGCTGTTACCGCCCGCAGGGTTAACCTGTCGCGAACCAACGCAGTGAATCCAAGCTATTTTATGGGGATGCCTCTTGTCGGAAGCGCGAAGTATCTCACCTTCGTATGGCCCAGTGGCACATAATAGCCGTTCAAAGTCAAGACTGGTTACCACGTTCTCAAACTTGCCATAGCCATAGTCGTTCATTAACTTAGGATTAAATGGCTCAAAGCCCGAAGACAGAACGATCGCCCCAACGTTTACCTCTACCCTCTCTGCCGTTTGATTAAAATCTATGGCCTCAGACTTACAGACTGATTGGCAAATAGTACATTTCCTTTCTTTAAAGTAAAGGCAGCTTTCATCTATATAAGATACAAGAGGAATTGCTTGAGCGAAGTATATATGGATGGCTTTATTCTTCGATATCTCTTGATTAAATTGATCAGGGGACATGACCGGGCAGTATTCAACACAGACAGTACAACCCGTGCATTTGCTCTCTATAACATATCTAGGCTTTTTAATCAGGGTTACCTTGAAGTCTCCCGCTTCCCCTACTACACTGTCAACTTCAGTATAGGTCATGATCTTAATATTGGGATGTCTGTTACACTCAGAAAACTTAGGCGATTCAATGCACATGGAGCAGTCATTCGTAGGAAAGGTCTTGTCAAGCTGGGACATCTTGCCGCCAATGGTCGGTGATTTCTCAACCATGTAAACCTTAAAACCTGCAGTGGCAAGATCAAGAGCAGCTTGAATACCGCTGATCCCTCCGCCGACAACCATTACATCTCCAAAATTGCTGCCTGCGAGACTTATAACAGGCTGTCCTTCAATCTTTCTTTCTGATTCTTTTTCCATTTCTCTCCGCCCTCATCAAGTAATTGAGGACATTCCTCCGACTACCCCTGACTTGTACTCAAGAAGAGGAGGAGTGTCCCCTTTCTTTTCATAGATGATTTCTTGGAAGTCAAACGACTCCGCTGGTGTTCCTAAGAATTTACACACTTCTTTCTTGTTATCCCTCCAGTTTCTTAAATTTTATTACGCACCAATTATCACTTATATCTTATTTATAAACATAATTTATTGCTAATGCAATTAGCATGCCATTATTATAATTCGAAACCTTATTTTGCTTATGGTTTGAAAACTATGTTTAACTGTCGAAAATTGGTGCTGAACGGTAATACTTCACAAGATATCAAACTTTTTTATTTAATGGCATCTCTTGGAAACGCTAAATACCACTGCAAGCTTGCAGTGGTATTTAGCGTTATAGGCAATAAGGCTACTAGAAGCAGAGTTCTATTAAGTCGGTATTGCATCACAACGATGCAATACCGACTTAATATTTAGTTAAATAGTACGGATTCTATGACCATTTACCCGTCGCTCTGCATTCGTGACTGTTGCGGTCTTCTCTAACGCTTTAAATTATAAAACCTGATTTCCCTATAGTTCTACGGGTTGGATTCTTTTTTTAAGCGCTTCATCATCCAGCAATTTATTTGCTACCCAGGCCGCAACTTCTCCGGTGATTTTCACACAGTGCGCTTTTCGTTCCGGAGAGTCAAAGATTAAATCTTTAGTAATCACTCGACAACAAGTACTCTTATATGTTTTTTTGATATGGTCATGAAGTTCCGCCGCGACAGGAAACATTCTACTGTTCATGGCATTGCCAGGATCCCTGCCGTAAACTATCCCTAAGGCCATTACTCCACCACTGATAGCTCCACAAACACACCCAGATCTACCGATTCCGACCGGGAAACCGGAGGCCAATCGGACAATTGAAGTATCCAAGGGCCAGCCAAGAAATTCATTGAGGGTATGAACAACGGCCTCGGAACAATAAAACTCGCCTCTTTGGAAACACCCTCCAGCCTTTGTTCTTACATCGGCAATGATTTTTTCTCTTCCCATAATAACGCTCCTCCCAGATTGTAGCTAAGTATACAGTTATGTGCATTTAACAGATGGCACTTGCCAACTCAAGCAAGTGCCATTCATAGTTCTTATGCGAGTAAGGCTGCACCCAAGGCAGCTGTTAATTCGGGTTCCGGCGGGATCACAACGTCCCCCTTTAACTCTCGTTGGAGGAAGTAGACAAGAAGGCTGTAATATGCGCCTCCTCCGGTAAATATCAAAGATTCCGGATGTCCGACAGACTCAACAAAATTAGCAAGACGTTTTGCCGTACTTTTGAAAAGGCCCGCAATGACTTCAGGTTTGGGGATCCCTTTAGCAAGCATCGTGATAACTTCTGATTCAGCAAACACTGTACACATGGAATTGATAGGCATTGGCTTAGCATCTGCAGCTAAATTCAGTTCCTCAGTCGTTAGATCTAAGCCCTTCAGGATAACATCTAAAAAACGCCCGGTCCCGGCAGCACACTTGTCATTCATGATAAACTGAACAACTTTTCCCTCGGCGTTCTTCCTAATAACCTTAGCGTCTTGCCCCCCTAAGTCAAGAATGTAGGCATTATCCGGGAAATAGGCATGACACCCTCTACTCTGACAGGTGATTTCCGTAATCACCCGTCCTTCGGGAAAGTTTACCCGTCCATACCCTGTAACAACGAGTTTTTCGGGTTTTTCTCCATGTTCTTTGAGGTAGGACTTAAGTAAGGTGATACCCGCTTGCACGGAATCAAAACGGGAGGGTACGACTTGGCTAAATAGTCGTTCCCCGTTTTCTAACACGACCAACTTTGTATTAACCGAGCCAAGATCTAACCCCGCTTGCCTCATGCACGAATCATCTCGATTAAAGCCTCAATCCGGGTTAAAAGTTGCCCCTGATCTTCATCAGAAAAATCACTTTCCAGGCGCAGGTAGGGAATCATTTTCTTCTCCATTTCTTTGCCCACAAAATAACTTTCTACACCATAGGTCTGACAGAACTGAAGCGTAAAATCAATCACAGCATCTGCTTTTAAATGTTCCGCCATGAAAGATATATCTTCCATGCGCCCTTGATTCGGGGTAAAGCAGGCACAATTCACCTTTAAGGGGCGCTTAGCAATATTAGCGAGCATATCCGATACACTATCTGCTGGCTCGGTGACATCCTTATAATAGCGTTCTCCTGTACAGGTTTCTTCCCCGACAACGACAGCCCCAGCTTGTTCGATTAAGGCATGAAGTTTCCAAGCTGGAAGCGGTTGCGGTGTCCCTGTTACCAGAATCCTTGGTGCATCGGCAGGAGCGACTCCGAACCCCTCTTTGACCCGTACATCAAGTTCGTCACACAAAGCATTGACTTGAGCCGCGAAGCGAACCGGATCGTCAAAGAAGGACAGTTGATTGATTAAGAGGACATCTAAGCCGTGAATAGGAGCTGGATTATGTTTTCTTAAGTTAGCTAACCTTTGGAGGGCTAAGCGTTTATTATTGATCACCTGAATCCCGTGAGCAAGATTCTCGGCGGTTAAATCCACCTTGGTCTCGCGTTCAATAAAGGAAGCAAACTCACGCACTTCTTCTTCCCAGAGACGGGCATCCTTGGCGTCTTTCTTTTGCGGGAGGTCCATCACATAGGTAGGAATATGTTCGTTTAGGATCTCCCAGGCCTTCTTCTTCCCGTCACAGGTCGTCTCCCCGATGACCCAATCCGAAACTTGGAAATACGGGCAAATCCGGTCTAATTTAAAGCCCATGGTTGATTTAATCAATGGGCAGAGATTACGAGGCAAGACTTTTTCCCCCGAAGAAACTGTATACTGGGCTCCAGCACATAAGCCGATGCTTACACTTCCAGTCGCAACAACAATTTCTTCCGGAACATAGACGCAAAAGGTCGAAAACACCTTAGCTCCCGCTTCTCTCTTAGCATAGAGTTCATGCACACGAATCCCATGCACATCTCCGACTACTGCATCAAAATACCCCATCGCTGCAGGGCGATTGGGTCGATCCAAAAACAAGCTCGTAAAAATCGCTGGTACAGGGGCTAAAAAATCATCATGTTTCTCTAAATCCATTCCTAGGGCTGTCCATAACTCTCTGTTATCCATTCTTTTATCCTCCCCGTTTCTCACAATTCGCTTACATTTATGGATCTTAGATATGTATCACTTTATCGCTTTCATGCATAACCGTGATGATCTCAGGCATAGTGGAAACCTCTCCAACCTCGATTTTATCCTTGATACCGTAATAATCCAGACAGGTCACACAGGCTAACAGAGTTACGCCCGATTCCTCTGCTAAAATCTTCAGAGCATCGACTGCGGAAAATTCGGGTAACAAAAGCTGCACCCCTTTTTCCAGAAAAAGAATATGGGACGGTTTCTCAGCCGCCTGCAAGAGCTTCAAAAAGAAACTGTGCATTAGGCGTTTGCCCAGTTCAGGGTCTTGATGACCAATGGTATCTGAGCTGATAAAGTAGGCAAAGGACATTGAATTCTCCCCCCATTATAATTATTATGTTATTATATATTATCACTAAATTAATATGTTTTAAAGGGCTAACTTTAACAAAATGATTGTCTCTTAGTTTATCAAATTCAATAGAGTAGGGGCGATTACTCGCCCCTCTCACGGAACCGTGCATGCGGACCATCGCACACGGCTCTTCCATCAGTTCGCCTTTTTAGCACAAAGATTTTCGTAAACACCTAACAGACTGACAAAACCAATCTTTTCAAACCATTTAAGGTCAAGGGCTGCATGAACCATTTGACACGCCGAATTCCGCCACCTAGTCATGGACAAGCTTAACATCTTGTCCTTTTTCCATCCTTTGCGCATTAGGATAGACCAAATACGGCGTGGATTGCGCCAACTCCGCATCTGTACCATTCTGACTCGTCGCCGTATCCACGTATTTATGGTTTTAAATAAGGTTTTTACATTCCCATGTCCATAATAGTTGGCCCAACCCCTGATATAAGGATTTAACTTCTTTAACAGGGTTGGCATGTTGGTTGTCTGGTTTCTTCGGGTAATTTCTCTTATCTTGGCTTTGAACTTATTCAG
>LADV01000038.1 GCA_000961805.1 Peptococcaceae bacterium BRH_c23
AGTGCTCCCGAACTACTGGAAAAAGGATCGCTATGCTACAGAGTCAATAACGTCTTTCTCAAGCGCATGGACGGCGATGCAGAATATAATAGGATAAAGACCCTTCTTGACCAAGGAGCGGAATTAGAAGAAGCAGATATATTGAAACTGATACTTCTCCCATTAATGAAGAGTCAACAACCCGAAGCGGAGATGACCATTAAAGCTGCACAATTGGCCAAATCAGCCAATTCCAAATTAACCGACTTTGTCATAGGATCAATCATAGCCATTACTGACAAATTTTTACCAGAAGAATATAAGAAGAAATTACTGGAGGTGTTAAGCATGACTCAGATTGAAGAATGGATAAGAGAAGAAGGCAAGCTTTTGGGCAAGGCAGAAGGTAAAGCAGAAGGCAAGCATGAAGATGCCCGCAACGCATTAATTGAGGGAATAGAACCAACAATTGTGGCTAAAATCACAGGCTTACCTCTGACAACGATCCAGAAAATAAAAGCTGACTTGACTAACTAAGTTATTCCGAATTCTCTTATGCCTCCATGTAATTAGCAAATATGCTCGGGTCGAATCGGTACGATGGAGATCAAATCTTTAATGATTTGGCCACCAAAATCCACAGTGCGAACTGGATCAAATGAGCTTCCTCGATTTTTCGACTTGTGTAAATATTGTTCATGTAAGCATACACGAATACCCGGAATAATGTCTTAGCCTCACGTTCCAACAGAAGAACGTGGGGCTTTTTCTGTCTGATCACACATCAAGAATGGTGCATCTATTCTCGCCTCAATCTGGTCTAACGTTTCAAGTCGGTATTAACCCATTCTAGTTTCTGGTTCAGATAGTTTTCGTCTATCACTGCTACTCCTTTATGCTATTAGAACTTCGGAATTTGGCCTAATATTATTCCCTGAATAAAATTAAGAAGTAAGCTGCTATACGCACTTACTTCTTAATTTGCATTTCTTTCAGTTTATCTAACTCGGTTAGATCATTGGGAACGGCAGCTTGTCTGTTTTCTGCCGCAATCGCATCGAAAATCTCTCCACGGTAAATCTTAACCACTTTGGGGGCCTCAATTGCCAAGCGGATGTTATCCCCTTTGATACTGATCAACGTCACCACGATGTTGTCACCTATGACGATTCGCTCGCCAACTTTACGAGTAAGTGCCAACATATTATCTTCCCCCTTCGACAGCTTCTTTCAGCAAGCCGTCAGGAAATAATTTATGCCGGATAGAATACTCTGGCTTGTCCAGAATAACCTGCCTACCCGTTCGATTGACCCCATTTATTACGATAGGCGCCAACAGATTCACCGTCATATCCGCCAGTCTTTCTTTCGCATTAGCGATCAAAAATACCTGCGGCAGATTTTCCAGGGAAAGGTCCAGTTCCTTAGCAACTCCATCCTCCAGGACAAATTCATAGTCCTTCAAAAAAGCAAAAGGATCCACTAATAAGAAGGTTAAATTTGCTTCCATTGTGGACTGAAGAAAAAAGAAAGGACTTTCCGTATCATGCAGTACATATGCGAACATCTTCTCGTCAGGAAAACCAGGGATTCCGTGGGGGAAGTTAAATAATTGTTCTTCTGCTACTTCCAGTTGTCCTAATCTAGTTGACTCTATCTTCATATACTATTCCCTCCAATCTGGGAGCTCATTCGCAAGCTCATAGCGATCTTCAAACTTTGACATCCACGGTTGATATTTCAATACTGGGGTATTGAATGACTTTAATATCTAGAATCCCAGGCTGATAGTCTCCTTCTACCTTGCCTGGCTGAATAGAAACATTCACATTTCCAGCACTAGCATTTATCTGAGCTGGATTAGCTTGATAATTTATCCTAGGCGCAGCAAGAGGTGCAAAAGTAATCTCTGGAACAGCTGTTAGACTGGCACTGAAAGCTATATTGCCAATCGCATTTGACCCATTCTCAAACCGAGCCATTTGGTTTCCCTCTCCCACAATCCGCGCAATAGTGTCCATAGCGGTTTGCCTACCCAATTCAGCATTGTCTCGGGAAAAATCGGCCATATTCTTTAGCCCGATTGAATAACGAAAAGGAGTCTGGTCGATCGTCAGCTCTCCCCGCGGTTGACGAATCTCCAAAGTCGGCGGCGTCGTCTCCATTTGCACCTGAGGCCGAGTGGACTGCAGATTCAACTTGGCATTCTGAATGTTATAATCCAGACGAATCGGCTGAGTATTAATATTAATTTGGAGCATGAAGCCACTCCCTTCGGTCGAAATACCTAATCCGTTCCATCTTGACCCAAGATGTTTTGCTTAACACAGAGCGAAGCCTCAGAATGAGCAGCCGCCAAACTCAACGAAGACAAGAACCCCAAATCAAGGGCTGAGCACAGGACGTGCGAAGCCGCCAACTGAGCCAGGGACGGCGAATTTGGCGGGGACCCTCGGCCCCAATCCGAAGTCTGAGTCGTAGTTTGGCCTGCGAATTCTACGGCTGACCGAGTGTTAACAAAACATCGCCTATCTCATAAAATCCACTAAAGAAGGCTGAATAATCTGCGCCCCAATCGACAGCGCAGCCTTATAAACATTTTCTGAATTCTTGAAATCGATAATCGTCTTGGCGATATCTGCATCCATAATACTCGAAAGATTCTGGGTCAGATTGTATGATGTGGTATCCAATTGTTCCCGCAGTGCCGTCATCCGGTTAGTACGCGCTCCTATATCGGCACGATGCGCTAAGACATTATCTATATTCCCTTCAATATCCTCAAGAGAATTTCCGATCGCTGTTGCATCATTGTTCTCCAATGCTTGACTTAAGGCATTTAACGTCGCAAATATCCCCGAGCCGCCCGTTAGAGGTTCAAAAAACAAACTCTTACCATCAACGGAAATAGGTAAGCTAAGATTATTCCCCACCTCAAATTTAACAGCCTCACTATTCCCTTTCCATTGCCAAGTTCCATCGGTAGTTACTGGTTCCTTATCCGTTGCTGTCCCTGAGAAGATAAACCTTGAGCCAATTTTAGTATTCGCTAACATACCGAGTTGTTCTGTAATCTGACGAACCTCCAGGACAATACTTTTTCTATCATTTTCAGATAACGTCCCGTTTGATCCTTGTACTACAAGCTCCTTAACCCGTTGCAGCATCGACGTCATATCCCCGAGGGTGCCGTCCGTCGTATCCATCAGCCCCAACGCTTCATCGACGTTGCCCTTCCATTGCTCGACAGCAGAAATATTGCTCTTCATACGCAGGGCATTTTGAATTCCTACCGGATCGTCTGAGGGACGATTGACACGATAACCGGAAGTCATCTGGTTTTGGATTTGATTCATTCTCTCCTGGGTCGCTTCAAGATTACGCAGTAAGTCTTGAGTCATCATTTTATTGGTTATCCGCAAAGTAATCACCTACTCTCGCTGTTTAATATCATGTTCTTATTAACGGGTCGTCCCCATTCGATTGACAATCGTATCTAACATATCATCCATCATGGTTACCATGCGAGCTGCTGCTGAGTAGCTTTTTTGAAACCTCACGAGATTTGTCATTTCCTCATCCAAGGATACGCCGGAAAACGACTCCCGCTGGCTTGTTAGGTGTACGACCAAGACATCTTGTCCGGCTTTCATACGCTCGGCCTGTTGGACATCCACACCCATTTGAGCGACGTTCGACCCGTAATAATCGCCGAAAGAAGCTCCTGTAACAGGAATTGGATAGTCTTCACCAAGTACACTTTTCAGGCCATTCCAGCCACTCGATAACGAGGAAAGCGCTCTTGCAATGCTCCCATCCCCTACGGTAACAAGCAGGTTACCATCAACGTCGAGAGCATGGGTAGGAGGAAGAGGAGGAATAGGTGTTGTATCTAACGGAATCATTCCAGTAGCAATTCGATTAAGATCATCCTCGATTAAAAAATTTAGGGTTATTGTTGCAGCTGTGACCACGGGAAGTTCGGGTGGGTTCGACGAAGAAGGGTTCGACCCATCTGTAAAGAAATTAATCCCGACCGGGCCTGCTAGAGGATCGGTATCGTTTTCCGCGATTAACCCTTGCCCTTTTTGATGAAGCGCATTTACCGCGCTGGCGATTCCCTGAGCTAGCTTGTCAAATTGCTCCCTAAACTTAGGAAGATCAACATCACGCACTTCGATATTTGCAGCGAGGGCTCCAAGTTTACTTCCTAGGTCAACATCCTTATTGGTTAAATCGTCACTCCAGACGACTCGGGAAAACCCTTCATCATTCTCCGGAGGAGGTTCTTCTAAAAATCTTACTCTGCTGTCATCGACCAAGATATTGGACACTGAATTCTCATTTCCAATAATCACCTTATAATTATTAACACTACGATCCGTAAAGGTTGAGTCCTTCGTTTCGACGACTCTGACGCTGACAATCTTGGAAAGCTCATCCACCAGGACATCCCTTTGATCTCGTAAATCATTGGGGTTGTCTCCGGCAACTTCTGACCGTTTAATTATGTCATTAAGATCTTTAATTTGCTGACCATACATATTGATTTGATGAATCTGAACCTTGACATTCGACTCTAAATTTCCTCTCATGTCACTAACTTGTTGGTCAATGTTATGGAAACTTTCCGTTAAAGTTTGTGCTCGCTCACGAACAACTGAGCGCGCTCCCATATTTTCCGGATTTTTCGACAGATCACTCCAAGAGCTCCAGAATTTGTCCATATCTGAATGCAGACTGTTCTCGGAAGGTTCGTTTAGAATGCCTTCAATTTTCTGAAGACTATCTTGTCTTCCTGCCCAATACTGTTGCTTGGATGTCTCCCCTCGAAACTGCCGGTCCACATAGCTATCTCTAGCTCGCGTGATCGTATCCAGAGTTACCCCCGAACCTATGCTCAGGCTTTTTCCGGCCACGGATACCGTATAGGGAGTGGTTGCCGTCAAATTCCCAATCTGCCGAGTATAGCCCTCGGTATTAGCATTGGAAATATTATGCCCAGTAATATTTAAAGCGGCTTGCTGTGATGACAGCGCTCTGCGCGAAAGTTCTAAGCCAAAGAAAGTCGAACTCATATCTTTAAATCCTCCGATCCAAGAGATGAAGTTTACGGGATTCTTCATTCTCTTTAACACTGGGATGCTGGTAAGTGTTTTTTTCCTGATGGGTTAACATACTAACTGTAAACTCCACAACTTTCATGGCCTGTTGAAGAAGTTGGGTATTAATCTCATGAATTTCTTGTAAATCTCCAACAACCTTATCCAGATCATGACTCACTTCCTGTAAGATCGGGAAATGTTCTGCCAATTCTGCCAGAGTGAGGTCCTGGGGCTCTTTTCCAAGGTCACGGCCAATGTGTTCTGCCCACATAAGCCGCTCTTTCTCCAAGCGGCCTGCCTCTAATAAGAGTTGTTCCTCCCGAGCCGTAATCGACTCAATTTCTTGGAGGTTATTCTTCAGCAAAGCTTTTTGCTTATTCCTTTCAAGAACATTTAAGTCCTCATAAACCTTGACTTGTCGTCTTAAGTTTTCATTAAAGCTCTGAAGTATTTCAGGCACGGAATTCTCCCCCTCTGATGCATTCATTAACTAGAACTCTGGAGAAAACAATTTTTCCGCTATCTTTTGTCCGTCAATTTGGAACTCCCCACGTTCAATCTGTTCAGTCAGAGCTTTAACACGGTCCTCCCGAACAGAGGGAAGCTCTTTTGCCTTCTGAAGCAAAGCTTGAAAGACTTGCGCTTTGTCGGAAACAGCGACCTTATCTTCAGAACCGAGCGTCTTCTTTTGCACTTGTGATACACGATTGACTGCTTGAACGCTCCCAATCGGAGACATTGAAGTCCCATCTATTTTCATTTTGCTCACTCCAAAATACTTATTCTACTCTCTATATCGAAGATTAACCGCAAAAACTAAAGAGGAATTTTCTTGATTGCGAAACATTTTTCAAAGAAACTTAGAATTATAGTTTCTTCCTCAGTTTTTCCTATATAATACAATCATAAACTTTACTGTAGAAAATCTAATGATCAGCGTGTAAAATGACGATATAACTATATCGGATCATTCTCATGAAAAGTTTCTCATTTTCGACTAGCGATTATAATAGTCAGAAATTTAGCAAGGGAGGTAAGTCGTAATCCTTCATACTTCAGTTATAACCCCTTTCGAGGTATTAGGGTTGCGGCAAGCAGATCATGGATTTATCAACAATGATTGGACTTCTCGCTGGATTCGGTTCCATCATCATCGGTTTCATATTAGAGGGGGGGACTGTCAGTTCTCTAGGCGGGGTATCTGCTGCTATCATTGTCTTCGGTGGAACTGCTGGAGCAATTATTACCAGTTTCCCACTGTCTGATCTCAAAAAACTTCCTCAATGGTTTAGAATCGCATTTACCTCCCAGACCTTCGGGACTGCTGAGGCTTATGAGACCCTCGTGAGATTTGCCGAAAAAGCAAGACGCGAGGGGTTACTCAGCTTGGAACAAGAACTTGAAACTGTAACAGACCGCTTTACCCATCAAGGCATGCAACTCGTAATCGATGGAACCGACCCTGAAATTACCCGAGAAATTCTAGAATCGAATATTGCGGTTCTAGAAAAACGCCATAAGGTTGGAATTTCCGTATTTGAATCTGCGGGTGGTTATGGGCCTACTATGGGCATTATCGGAACCGTCATGGGCCTTGTCATGGTCTTAGGTAATCTATCTGATCCAGAAGCGCTCTCCCACTCGATTGCAGCTGCCTTTCTTGCCACTCTCTATGGCGTCGCTTCTGCAAACCTCTTATGGCTTCCTATTGCTACAAAACTTAAAATGAAGGACAAAGCTGAAGTATCGGCCATGGAGATGGTACTCGACGGCATTCTGTCCATCCAGGCAGGTCAAAACCCATCCATCCTGAAGGAGAAATTAAAAACCCACATTGGGATATCCTCTGAAAAAAATGAGGACAGTGAAGTCACACCCAGACGTGCCGCGGTTAGTGAGAGCCGATGAGGAGAAAACGCAAACATGAAGCAGAAAAGGAAAATGGCGAGCGCTGGCTTCTAACGTATGCTGACCTAATTACCCTCCTCATGATATTTTTCGTCGTACTTTACTCAATGAGCAAAGTAGATGCTGAAAGATTCCAAGCCGTAGCAGAATCCCTTAACAAAGCACTTGGTGGAGGAACTCCCGCGAAAATCGAGTTGGCTACCAGCCCAGTGGGACCGTCTCTCATTCAGACCGGAACTCCGTCTCCTAGAACCACCCACACAAATTCAAACACCAACGAGGAAACTAAAAACACAACTCAGGAAAATACCGATGCAGAAAACATGAGCATTGAAGCGATTAAAGCCAAACTTGATAAGTTTGCGGCTGACAACCAAATACAATCCAAGCTGGTTTCTTCCCTAGAAGAACGCGGCCTAGTCGTTAGCATTCAGGAAACCTTACTTTTCGAAAGCGGCTCTGCCAGTATTAACGACCGAGCACGCGATATTCTAGAGAAAATTTCCACGGTCCTTGCGCCAACCCCCAATCAGATCAGAGTTGAAGGGCATACTGATAATTTACCCATTCGAACCCCGCAATTTCCAAGTAATTGGGAACTCTCGGTGATTCGTGCAACCAATGTTGTGCAAATTTTATTGAACGATCAGATTATACCCAGTCGGCTATCCGCCACAGGCTATGGAGAATATCGACCGATTTCCCCGAATGATACGGATACAGGACGCAGCAAAAACCGCCGTATTGATTTAATCATTCTTCGCTCCAAATATGACCTTACCGAGCCTAGTGCCCCCACTCCAATCAGCGACCCACTAACAAAACAATAACGAACCCTTAAAAAGCAAGACTATGCACTGCTCTGTAGATCATCTCTGTTGCTAACTGAACCTGTTCAAGCTTCAATAATGCTGTAGTGTCTTCTGGAGTATGATTTTTGACTAACCACTCCTTTGCTAGCAAGGTCACTGCCGGAATGTTGGCCGAGGCAAAACTGACGGAATCGCTATTATGCCCTGCCGAAGGGGTCAATAAGGCACTGGCCCCACATTCTGCAGCGGCTTGACGAATAGCCTTGACCGCGATATTTTCGCTGTCTGCCCAAAGTGCAAAGTTTCCAAGCATCCCATTGCCGACTGTATCGACGTTTAAGACTGCTTGGATTTGTTGAAGAGGAAAGGTCGGAGCTTGGACAAATGCTTGGGACCCAACGAAGCCCATCTCTTCAGCACTCCAAAAGGCGATCACAATCGTTCGTTTTGGAACTTTCCCCTCCCGGAGAACTCGGCGTATGACATCTAGTACACACCCGACCCCTGATGCGTTGTCATTAGCTCCAGGGTAGACCTGCCCTTCAAAAATTCCCAGGTGGTCGAAATGGGCCGAAAGTAGAATGATCTCCTGCGGATTCTCACCGATTAGCCCCCCTAAGAGATTGACACTCGGAGTCTTTAAGGTCCGACTTTCTCCAGGTTTAAAGGTCAACCGACCCTTGACCCTGGTTTTCACCACCGGAGGAATTGTAAACGCATGACTAAACCCTATTTTTGGTTCCCCCATAGGCTTTAGTCCAAGCCTGCTGAGCTGGGTCGTCAGATACTCTGCTGCTTTAGCCTCTCCTATTGATCCCGCTTTTCGACCCTGCATCTCATCTGCAGTCAATATAAGGATATCATCCATTGCTGTGCGGTTTAAACTTTCCTGATTAATCAAATTAGGCTCTTGACTCTCCTCGATCAAAGGGGGAAGTACCAATTCAACCGGCGGACGACCTAACCCTATTTTTATAGTCTCTCCGACACGGGTCGGCCAGAGACTCCAAGGTAGACCGACGGCTCCCAGACCTAATAATGTCTTAATAAATACTCTGCGAGTCTGCATAACAATTCCTTTCTTAAAGGAGAATGACTATGTCTTTACGCATAAATACACCCCATCAAACCCCAGCCACAAACCTTGATTCTCAGAGTCCCTCTGCTAAAACGAATGATTTTAGTGGTGTCTTATCTCAAACCCAAAAAATTCAGCGCATCGAACTCCAAACGTTTCTAGGTAAACTTGAATCTCAAGGGAAGAAGCTAGCTCAATCTCTCTCGATCCGTGATCTTAAAGATTTTCGCGATATGGTAAAAACATTCCTTCGCTCCACCTTTGGACAAAGCCGAAAAATGTTTGAAGATTCGTCCCATGATTCTTATGGGCGCCCAAAGGTCATGACGCGAATTGCCAAAATCGATCAAGCATTAGAAGAGTTAGGGCAACAACTCCTGGATCAGCAATCTAAACCCCTTGAAGTTTTAACAAAGATTGATGAAATTCGCGGCTTAGTTGTCGACCTTTTCGCTTAGGATTACGGTTTTATCAAGTCGTTTGGGAACAAATATATTTATGAAAGAGGTGTAACCCTTGTCCTTTGCATCCATTGCCAATACCTATGAAGACTTTGTTAAAGGGTTTCATCCCAAAAGCGGGCTGGATCTAAAATTCTATAAGCAAAACCAAATGCAGCGTCGAATTCTTAGCTTTATGCACTCTCACGGGCACCAAGCCTATCCGGAGTTTTTGAAAGCACTTAATCTTGATCCCGTCTTATATGACGCCTTCTTTAAACATTTAACCATTAACGTTTCTCAATTCTTCCGGGATGCTAACCAATGGAAAACCCTGCGAGAAACGATTATACCCATGATGCTTCAGAATAAAGCCCCGCTAAAACTTTGGAGTGCCGGCTGTTCAAGCGGCCAAGAACCTTACTCACTAGCTATGACAATGATGGACTATTTCTCCACTGCCAAGTTCACCGTCCTTGGCACAGATATAGATGTTAATGTACTGCAACAAGCTAAAGAGGGTGTCTACAAACAAAATGATTTTGCAAGTACTCCACCAGAATTTCTACAGAAATATTTTACCCCATCTGATAAAGGGTATCAAATCAAAGATTTAGTCAAACGACAAGTCAATTTTCAGCACCAAAATCTACTTACCGATCGTTTCCAAACTAGCTTTGACTTTATTGCCTGTCGTAATGTCGTGATCTACTTCACTGAAGAGGCCAAAGAAATGCTCTACAAGAAGTTCACAGAGTCCTTACGCCCAGGTGGAATTCTTTTCACCGGAAGCACAGAACACCTCTTCGGGATGAATCACCTAGGCCTCAAACCCGTTTCCTCTTTCTTCTATCAGAAACAATAACATAAACCAAACCAACTAGGGACTCTGACTCATTCACCATGAGTCAGAGCCCCTTTAAAGTTTCAAGTAAACGACGTTGGACATTCTCGTTCATACTGTTGAACAAATTCCTCCAAAGGATAGGTAACCCCTTTGCCTTTAAACTCCAACGATACCTGTTGAGCATTTGGATTAAATCCGATAAACTTCATACCGAGCAGCCTAGCCATTTTAGATAATTCGATCCGCGTACCTCGCCCGAGGTCTTGTAATTGCATCCAACACACTCCCCTTTTTCTTGTCATTATGACTCCAAAAAAGTATTGAATGTCCCCGATCAAACCGGCATATTAAGTTGTTTCAGAGAGTGACAAGTCACAAAGAATACTTGGCAACTCAGCTTAGGTTTATCATATCTTATTCACCAGTTTCTTTCAACTCTCTTATCTTGAAAGATATTAGCTTGCCATGAGGAATAGTTCTTACCAAGATCCCCAAATTCCCAAGACACTAATGCCCGCCAAAATCAGCACGCATCCTATGATTTTAGGCATTGTGAGAGTTTCATGGAGTAGAAGAACACCATACAGAATAGCAATTACATATCCCAACGAAACTAGTGGATATGCATAGCTAAGCTCCCAACGTGAAATTACTACCAGCCAAAGAATTGAACTAACTCCAAAACACATAAACCCAACGAAAATTGCCGGAGAGAAAATTATGGATCCCAGCTGTGACCAAATCCCTGTGAGCGTTACCTTTCCATATTGAAGCATACCTAGACGGAATAAAAATTGCCCTGTAGCCCCTAATAAAATTGATACCAAAGCAACGACTAAAGGGCGTACTTCAGAGCTTATAGTCATAGATTCAAAACTCCTTGAATTCAACTTCAAAACTATAGTTAATAACAGTAAAGTTTTCTCTGAATGACGTTTATTTATTCTTCTAACTTTAAGCTCAAGTTATAAAGATAAATAAGTAGTGAAAAAAAACAAGATCTGGGAAAGAGCAAAAATCCTATCAAATAAATAAGGAAACCGCCGATGCATTTACATCCTCAGTTTCCTACAATGCGAAGTCAACCTATAAGCCGAGTTCTGTCCCTCCGTTCGGAGGTGATGATCATCTATCTCGAACCGCCGTTACCGACGGCCTCTAGCGACCTTACCCGGGAACAAAAACGGGCCGTTCATAGTTCCCCTATTCAGTCTTGCTCCAGGTGGGGTTTACATGGCCAGCCAGTCGCCTGACTGCCGGTGAGCTCTTACCTCGCCTTTCCACCCTTACCTACTCGGAGGTCAGTCGTCAGAAGCCGGAAGTCGGATTAGAACAAACTTATTCTAACCTCTGGCCTCTGACAACTGACCTCCGTTATCGGCGGTATCTCTCTGTTGCACTTTCCTTGGGGTCTCCCCCACTGGGTGTTACCCAGCACCTTGCCCTATGGAGCTCGGACTTTCCTCAGAGGCGACCTTTGGGTCCTTACCTCCGCGATCATCTGGTTGGCTTCGCTTAGTTATCTTACTAGAAAACTTTGTTTTGGTCAAATGGAGAGTATTGGATTAATTAACATTAGTCTTTTTCTCTTCCATTTCTTCCATTTCATCATCAATGTCCATCAGTTCGATCAACCATTTAGTACGATTAGCACCGTCTTCTGAAATGTTGATTAATACCTTTTCACGTTGAACACGTAGGATTTCTGTGCGGTTCATAATTCATTCTCCTTTCAAATGTTTTCTATCGGGGAATCAGTAATTCGTCTAAATAAGCCTCGGATATTTCATTGAAAAGACTCTATTATCAGACTATTCCTTGCAATATTATAGTAATATATTTCACAATGGCTGTCAAGTGGTAATATTTACTTTCGTAATGTTGCAATAGTCAAAATTTATTACTAAACAATGACCATCCCTTTAGCCAAGCCATGGCGAGCGATTGATTGAACTCACTTTAATCTCTATTCCTTGCAGAGATTTTTCGGCAGACAAATAGTGATACAGCTTTTTCAGCATGGGCGCTTCGCTTAGGAAATGCCCAAGATCTCCGACAGCCATACCTCCTTCCAGTGCATCGAGAGCGGAATGATGGTCAACATCTCCCGTTATAAGGAGATCCGCTCCTTTAAACAACGCATTAGAGACGAATCGCCCCCCACTGCCATTGACAATGGCGACTTTTCGCACATCTTGCTCTAGTGATCCGGCTAAGCGAACTCCAGATAACTCATAGTCCTGTGCATATACCTCTGACTTGGTCAACTTATCTAAAAACCTCTTCCACAGAATTTCTAATTTCTCACGATGTGGTAAATAGCCGATTACACCGTACCCTCGTTCTTCGCCCTCCAATAGTTCCATTTTTTCAAGTCCTAGGATCTCCCCTAAGACGCGGCTCGAAGAGAATACTGATTGATCCAAATTCGTGTGAGCAGCATAATAACCAATCTCATGTTGCAAAAGTCCAAGAGGGACTTGTGCTCCTGTGTTATCAGATCTTAAGTTTTTCAGAGGACGGAAAATTATGGGGTGATGGGCCACGATAAGTTGGGCGCCAAAATCCTTTGCTTCCTCGACCACTGCCAAGGTTCCGTCTAAAGAAATCAATATGCGCTCAATGGGCTTTGATCCGCTTCCAACCAATAACCCGACATTATCCCACTCCTCAGCCCAAGATTTGGGAGCGATCTTTTCAATTAGTTGAGCCACTAATCCAATCGTTACTGCCATATCCTTAGTCCCTCCACTAACGTCAATTCATTGCAGACCTCTCTGATTTTTGTGACAATTTCTATGCTCTTGGATTTCTTCATTTGCTCGATCCGCCTCAGAAGCATGCCGCAATAGTCGTTGAGATGATCCCTCAAGAGTTCCGTTCGTTCTTCTAGGACGAGGGGTCCGAAATGCCACACAAGTCTGGACACTAAGTCTTGGAATTCAAATGTCTGGATACCGAACTTCTCCTGAAGCGGGTGCAACCGCAGACTCCAAACACTCACATTTTCTTGTAGTTGGACAATGTCCCATCCTTCTTCCTTAGCAAGGGCTATGACCACATAGATTCGATCCTCTTCTTTCACCAACCGCTCTTCCTTAAGCCGCCAGCCACTATTCAACAGCGCTAACCGTAACGGTCCCTCTGCCCCTTGCGGTTGTAAGATGAGATCAGTCACGGAAGCTAAAACGTCTGGACGGGCAGATAGAATCTCCAACATGGTTCTGCCACCCATTCCCGCAAGGGTAAGGGCATTGATTTCCCCTGACTCAAGTGGCATTAAACCATCACCAAACCTCACATCTATGTAAGCCTCTAAGTTCCGGCCTTTAACAGCATTCAACGCGGATAGGTATGGCCCTTCATGGACATCCACAGCGATAGCCTTTGATATTTGCAGTGTCTCGTAGAGTGCTATGGGTAAATAGGCATGATCAGTCCCGATGTCTCCCAGCTCTGCACCCACTGGCACAAAGGATGCAACAGTTTGCAAACGTGGACCTAGAGTGACGGATATTGTCATAATTCACCTCTTTAATAATAACTACTTATTAAAAACTATTATGCCCTTAATTGCATAAATGGAACCCTAGTGTGAGAAAAACAAAACTCAAAATTATGTAGAATAGGTCGTTCTTATTATAACACTCTGTCAGGCAAAGTGCTTCTCGGCGCACAAGAAAAGGCGGATAGATTATTATTGTCAATCCATCCACCTTTAAATTTTGAAAGTTATCTGACGGATCCTCCCCTTGTCCCATCCGTATCTCTTTCGTTACTATCCTCTACTAACTTCGCTTTGGGCCAGTTTTTCGTAATACTGAACGAGAGCTCCATGATCCGCCTGTTCTAAGCCTTGAGCCTTGAGCACTTGCATCATTTCCATTACAGACGCCGTTAAGGGCAACGGAGAACCGATTTCATGACCCGTTTCTAAAACATTGTTTAAATCCTTAATATGCAACCCAATTCTGAACCCCGGATCAAAGCGACGCTCGATCATCAAGGGCGCTTTGGCATCTAAAACAGTACTGCCTGCTAATCCCCCACGAATAGCTTTATAAACAGCTTCAGGATTAACCCCTGCTTTGGTCGCTAGTACTAAGGCTTCGGATACTGCGGCAATATTTACCGCTACGATAATCTGATTTGCCAATTTTGTTACATTTCCTGCACCGACATCTCCGCAAAGTAATGCGGACGAGCCCATAGCTTGAAAGATCGGATAGCATTCTTCAAAATCAGCTAACATCCCGCCTACCATAATAGAAAGGGTCCCCTCAATCGCTTTGGGCTCTCCCCCACTCACTGGCGCATCCAGAAAACGCACGGATTTTCCGGCAAGGACTTCAGCTATCTCTCGACTGACAATGGGAGCAATAGAACTCATGTCAATCACTATAGAACCAGGATGAATCCCTTCTAGAACCCCATTAGGTCCAAGAATTACTTCACGGACTTGAGGGGAATTGGGAAGCATGGTAATAATTATTTCACACTGTTCAGCAACATCCTTAGGGGAAACTCCTGCCTTTGCCCCCGCTTCCACAATCTCTTGAATTGCCTTTGTGCTTCGGTTATACACAACAACCTCATAACCTGCTTTTATAAGATTTCGGCTCATAGGCTTCCCCATGATTCCTAAACCGATAAAACCAATCTTACTCAACTCAGATCACACCTTTCTATTTTTCTATAAGCTATAATTTTTAACCCACCTTAAGGATGTTTCTGTATCAGGGCCAGGAACATATTCCAAGGCAATCTCCTGCGAATACCCTGCTTTCTTAAGCTCTGTCAATAATCTCTGGAAAGCGATCTCACCCGTACCCGGTTGGTGTCTTCCTGGCTGATCCGCAATCTGAATGTGGCCGATCTGAGCTATGGAATTACTGAGGGTTTTCCAGAGATCTTCGTTTTCACGACTCGCATGGTAAATGTCCCACTGTAAAAAGACATTTGGACGATTGATTTCTGCGATGAGTTTTAAAACTTGATCCGTGGTATTGAGGAAGAACCCAGGAATATCATAATGATTAATAGGTTCAATCATCAAGCGCAAACCATGCTCCTCAAGTTTCTTTGCCGCATAAGAGATGTTTTCCACCATGGTCGACCGTAATACCGACTCATCCAACTCAGGATCTCCTTTGCCAACTAAACAGTTCACCTGTGTCACACCAAGTTTTTGAGCCGCCACGATCGCTTGCCCTACTCCTGCACGAAACTCGTTCTTCCGTTCTGGCTTAACCGCGATTCCTCTCTCCCCATTTCCCCAATCCCCTGCCGGAAGGTTAAATAAAACGAGCTTTAACTCTAAGCTATTAAGCTGTGATTTTATCTCCTCAAGGTCATAATCGTAGGGAAACATAAACTCTACCTTTGCAAAGCCTGCCGCTTTCGCGGCCCTAAACCGCTCCATAAAAGGCAACTCTGTAAATAGGAATGAAAGATTTGCGACGAAATTCTTAAGATCTGTACCCATAAGTGATCTTCCTTTCTGCTGACTATTTTATCTACTTATACCTCTTAATTAAGTTCCTTAACTCCACTAATAGTTCCATCCAGAGAAACTGAACATTGTGCATCCGGATCAACCAAGATCTCAATTAGATAAGGGCGATTGATGCTAAACGCACGCGCTAGAGCTTCAGTGATCTCTTCAGGCTTGTCTATTAGTTCAGCTTCTACACCCATTCCTTTGGCCGTAGCGACAAAGTCTAAGCCTCTTTGATGCCCTTGCACTGTGTTTTCGTAGTCCAATTCCGTGGAAATCCATCTGCGGTTGAAAAGCAGGTTTTGCTGCTGTCGAATCAGACCAAAAAGTGAATTGTTTAAGACAACGACCACCACAGGAATATTATGTTTTGCGGCAGTAGCTAAGTCTTGTAGCGACATCCCCAAGCTCGCATCCCCCAATAAATTGACAACTTGACGTTGAGGATAAGCGAGCTGGGCTCCCATAGCTGCCCCTAACCCCCACCCCATGGTGCCTGCTCGTCCTGTGATTAAAAACGTCCGAGGTTCGTAGGCCTCAAATAATTGAGTAGCCCAGATTTGGCTCAACCCACAATCCAAGGTTACAATTGCATTCCTGTGCAGACCTTTTCTGACTTCAATGATAGCCTGCTGAGGTTTCAAGGGTCGCGTCTCGAAGTCCGTTTGACGAGCAAGCTTTATCCTATCTTCTTGAAGAATTTGAACCCTTTCCTGGGCCTCAGTTTTAGGCTTGTACGCACTTCTGCGAATCTGATGGTTGAATTGCCGTAAAAAATCTTTCACATCTGAAACAATCTCCAGTTCCGCAGGTACATTGCGTGATAGTTCTGTTTTATCGATATTGACGTGAATCACTTTACGGTCCTTTTTAAAAACCGCCATGGCTCCTGTACTCCGACTGTCGAACCTTCCCCCTAGATTCAGGATAAGATCGGAACCCAGAAGGGTTTTATTACCTAGCGGAGTCTGACACATGGTCCCCACCATTCCTGCATAGAGCCTATGATAATTTGGAAACCCATCCTTCCCCATGAGCGTGGAAACGACAGGAATCTCGAGTAATTCAGCCAGAGCTAAAAGTTCTTCTGAGGCGTCTCCTAAAACAACTCCTCCTCCAACCATAATTACCGGTCTCTCAGCTTCTTGAATCATTGTTAAAGCCTGTTCTAATTGGCTATGGGTTACTTCCATTATGCGACTATCGGTCTCTTCATTCAAATAATCTTCGACATTAATTATTATACTTCCTTTTTGGACGTCAATGGGAAGATCGATTAAGACCGGGCCTTTTCTACCTTGCGTCGCCAATTTCCATGCCTCTTGCATCACCTTAGGCAACTCAGACGTCTTCTTGACCAAGTACGCTGCCTTAGTGACTGGCGCAGCCATTTCCACAATCGGCGCTTCTTGAAACGCATCGGTTCCCAGTAAGTTAGTAGGAACTTGGCCCGTGATTGCTAGTAATGGAATAGAATCTCCATAGGCGCTATAGAGTCCTGTCAGAAAATTGGTTGCACCTGGACCAGAGGTAGCTGCGCAAACCCCCACTTTACCCGTCGATCTTGCATAACCGTCTGCCATAAAAATTGCGGTTTGCTCATGACGGACATTAATCGAGCGCATATCGTGGCGCTCAAATACCTCGTCGTAAAAAGGCAGAATGGCAGCCCCTGGAATACCATAAATCTGAGTCACTCCCTTGCGAGCCAAAAATGTCACGATAAATTGGGCTCCTGTCATTCTCTTTGTTTCAGCTTTTACTTCTCCCCAACCCTGTTCCTCTACCTTTTCGACTCCCCAAAGTGCCATACCAATCTTCCTCCTTTACTTCTTTTGCATTTCTCATAGGTTAACTTTATTAAATAGAAACCGTAACAAAACGACTAAAAATCATTTTCGTTTTATATAGTGAAATTAAGTTTCACAGTTACGGTAAAGTTTTCTCTGCTGGTGCATTACTCTCTAAAGGTTTTAGCTGACTGTCTCTTAATTATCGGAGGAGATAAATGATTTATTAAACGATTAGATATGGTTGGCTGATTAATATCTAATCATGTTTCACATATTAAAACTGTGTTTCATTATTTCCGTACTAGAATACTACCACATTTTGCCCTGTAAATGCAATAGAAATTTTATGGGTCATAAATATAAAAATCCCCTCACTAGGAGGGGTATAGAAAAAGGAGGAGAGCTAAGTAAAGTGTTAATCATTTAGCTATAAGATACTTAATCTATCTTTGATATAGGTCATGCTTAATAATATCATTAACTTGAATTCTTGGAATAGGACATTGGTCCTTATATTTGACCTAATTTGAAATAACTCCCCGCACAGACCAAGGTGAGTATAGAAAAGACCACAAATTGAATACAACATCTTTTCAGCCAATTGTTTGCGACAACCTGTTTTTCCATCTTATTTACTAGATAAACAACTAGATGTTATCTAGCAGGGCGTTGATTTAAAAACAGTCTCAGAGCTCCTTGGTCAAAAAAACGTTCGCGACAACTGGTAAGATTTATACTCATGTCATGCCTAGATTACGGACTCGGGCCATGAGCAAAATTACTTATTAAAGGATAAAAATAAAGCAGTACTTGCATAAATCCCTTCTACGTTTAATAAACATCAATCTTTTCGATTAGATAATGTTTTAACATCGGTTCCACAAAATTATAACTGCCACGGCTAGATTTTTCGATAACTGCTCTTGAAACCAGTGTATCTACAGCTCGCTTTATCTCATTTGGATTACCGCTCAGCCCCGAATAAATGCGTAACCCTTTTGCAATACCAATCAGCACATGACGGACATTAGCGACTTTCCCCAATTCATCTAAGAGTTCATCAAAAACAGGGGACAACGTTAAAAGCGCCCGGGTATATCCTGTTCTTACAAAATCCAACGTTAATGTCGCTTCCCCAGCTTCTATAAGTGCGTAGTAAATCTCAGAACATAAAAGCATTGTGTCTTGCGGATGACCACCACTTAAATCTAAGATTTCAAGGATTGTCCTCTCATTAACGGCGATTCTTTTCTCTAAATATTTGGAGGAAAGGTACTCCTTCCAAGCATCCGTAGGGATAGGTGGAATAGGCAATATTGTAGCAAATCGATAAAAGGCCTGCCTCTTATCGCCGAAGATAGTATTCATCATGCCCTCTTTTGAACCAAGAAATAAATAGGAAACACCCTCTTGTCTCTGAAAATAAGAGCGCATAACCTTAAGTGTATCCTCACCAGCTATGCGAATGACCTCTTGGAATTCATCGAAAACCACCACGATCTGCTTTTTGTCCTTTTTTGCAAGAATCTCAGGTAGGCGAAGAGCGTAGTTAAATAACTCATCATCATCTCTACCTTCGCCCGGCAACCCAACCTCAAATTCAAGATCCTGGATCTTAGCAGTTAGCCTTGCCCCGCTAGCTATTCTTTTTAGGCCATCTTTTAAAGCTGCCGTTGTTTTACTAATACCACTACGATTTTCTAAACAAGCATCTATAATTGCAAGGGAAAGTTGTTTTTTTGTGTTATATCGAAATAGGTCAATAAACGCAACATAACTATCCTTTGTTTTAAGTCTCCTTAAAACCTCTAACGCCAAAGACGTTTTACCAATTCGACGCGGGCCAGCCAACATGATACTCTGCCCTTCTATTAATCGAATTCCAAGGGAAAGTAAGAAATCCTCACGATCAACGATATCCTTTTCCGATACGGGTCCACCCAATGGAAATAATCTGCTCGGCATGTCTCCACTCCTTATTATTACACTATATGTAACATAATATTACATTTAGTGTAATAATGCAAACGCTTAGATAATGATAAATTGTATGAACGTAAAATATTGAACACGTATAAACTAAAAGGATGGTTAGTGGTAAGGGAATTTTAGAATTGTATCCTTTCAAACAACTTAGAGCCCATTTTGGGCCTCTAAGTGTAAAGGTAGTAATTTCATAAATGTCTCAACTATTATGGATCTATATGTCAAAGCTAAAAAATATCCATTCAATAATAAAATACCTCATTGAACTCATCAATGAGGTATCTGTATTTTTCTTATGACCGCCTGACCGAATTTTGACCGACTACTTAGTGATTCTTACGGGTATTAGTGGGTATTTAACAGTTTTGTCGTTCAGCCTCACAATTTTCCACTATCCACAAATCTGCTCATACCAAGACTGTAGGCTTGTTTACCTAATTTCTATATCTATTTCACTGGTGGGCGATACTGGTCTCGAACCAGTGACCTCATCCGTGTGAAGGATGCGCTCTACCGCTGAGCTAATCGCCCAAATCGATATTCGTTGTTCGTTATTCGATAAACTGTACGAACAAGAACTAAGTTACGTATGTTTGTTATCTTTTCCACCGTTTCGAACTTCGAACTTCGAAATGGTGGGCCCACTAGGATTCGAACCTAGGACCAACCCGTTATGAGCGGGGGGCTCTACCGCTGAGCTATGGGCCCGTAATAAGATAAAAAAGTAATGGCTCCCCGAGTAGGACTCGAACCTACAACCTACCGGTTAACAGCCGGTTGCTCCACCATTGAGCTATCGAGGAATCTCTTGCACGGGTTATTATACGTAATTCGCCCGCTGTAGTCAAGTCTTTTTGTGATTATCTTTATTAGAAATTTTATCCTCTGGGATCGATCCAGTTTTCAGGACCCCCCATTTTGTATGTGGGGGGTGGTTCTAGGTGGGATAGAGTCTGCCCTTCGCCGCGAAGTGTTCCTATTGGGACGGGCCTCTGAACAAGTTCAGGGTCACTTATTCTAAATAATCCTTTAGCTTTTTACTGCGACTTGGATGGCGCAATTTCCGCAATGCCTTAGCCTCAATCTGACGAATTCGTTCACGGGTGACACCGAATTCCTGTCCCACTTCTTCCAATGTCCTCGTCCGCCCGTCATCAAGTCCAAAGCGCAATCTGAGAACTTTTTCTTCACGTGGGGTTAATGTTTCCAGAACTTCTTCCAATTGCTCTTTTAAAAGAATGAAGGATGCTGCCTCCGCCGGGGCTGGTGCATCATCATCAGGGATAAAATCTCCCAGATGAGAGTCTTCCTCTTCCCCAATCGGGGTCTCTAAAGAAACGGGTTCTTGGGCAATTTTCATAATTTCTCGTACTCGTTCAACGGGAATATCCATCACTTTAGCGATTTCTTCAGGAGCTGGTTCTCTTCCCAATTCCTGCAAGAGTTGCCTCGAAACTCGGATCAATTTGTTTATGGTTTCTACCATATGCACAGGAATCCGTATCGTCCGGGCCTGGTCGGCTATGGCACGAGTAATCGCTTGGCGGATCCACCATGTAGCATACGTACTAAACTTAAACCCTTTGATATAATCAAACTTCTCGACAGCCTTAATCAGCCCCAGATTACCTTCTTGAATTAAATCTAGGAAAAGCATACCTCGTCCTACATACCGTTTGGCAATACTGACCACTAGACGCAAATTGGCTTCGGCTAGTCGCCGCTTTGCCTCCTCGTCGCCTTCCTCCATCCGCTTTGCCAGTTCGATTTCTTCATCCGCTGATAGTAGAGGAACTCGTCCAATTTCTTTGAGGTACATGCGAACTGGATCATCAATTCCCACTCCTTCAGGAACGGAAAGATCCACTTCAGCTTCTTCTTCGACCTCATCCTCAGGATCCTCTACGATATCATCGTCATCGTCATCTTTGCCCTTTTTCATGATTTCGAGTTCAACTTCTCCAGGCTCTGGCACCACATCTATTCCCATCCGACCAAGTTGTTGATAGATATCATCTATCTGATCCGCAGAAAGCTCAATCCCTTGGAGAGCATCCATAATCTCTCGATAGGTTATGGAACCCTTCTTTTTGCCTTTCTGAATGAGGGCTTGGACGTTGTCCATTTTTTGTTCATCGTTCACCTGTCCCCCACCTTTCTTCGGATCATTCTTTTGGGTGCCTACGACCTTACTATTCGCCACGTTTCAACCGCTCTCCTATCTCTTTCAACAGAGCCATAGCCCCTGCCATGTCACCGGATTTTTCTAAAGTTGCCATGCGCGCTTGAAGATCTTCCACTCTTTCCACTACTTGCGTTGAAAGAATGCCCTTTATGCAATCCTCTAAAAGCCGCTCAGTTTGAGATATATCTAACTCTTCCAAGAGCAGGCTAGCCAAACAGCTTTGAACCGTTTCGTCGCTATGCGCGGGCAATACGCCATCCTGGTTGAGATACTTAAAAATTTGCTGGTGTGCCGGAAGTTTCCAAAAGGATTCTCCTAGTCTTTCCTTAATTCTCGGCAAATGAGCCTTATTTTCTAAGAGCAATCGTAAAAGCATTCGCTCTGCGCGATAACCCGCTAAATAGACAGTCGGTTGGGGCTGTTCGATATTACCCTTACCTATAATGGTACCCTTAATATTATCTCTATTTTTCCCAGAACTAACCTGTTTTTGTTGAGAATATTCGTGTTCTCGCTCCTTTTTAGCTTTTTTCGGTTCCTGACTTACAATCTCACGCTGCACAGCTTCCAAAGTAAGGCCAAGTTCCAGACTTAAAAAGCGTTCATACCCTTCTCGTTCAACCGGACTGTTCACTCTAAGAATGTCTGGAGCTAATTTCATCACTATTTCAGCTTTTTCAGGAATAGTCTGTGGAAGCTTGTTCTGGACAAATGTCCGATATTTGAATTCTACATAAGTTAACGCCCGGCTTAATGATCGTTTAAACTCTTCCAAGCCATAGCTCTTTAAAAATTCGTCCGGATCTTTGGCTCCACTTAAGGTTAAAACATCCACTCGGATCCCGACATCACAGAGGATTTCTCCCCCTCTTAAAGCAGCTTGAACACCTGCCTCATCCGAATCATAGAGAAGTACAACGCGTTGTGCATACCGCTTTAATAGAGTCGCCTGATTCCGTGTTAACGCAGTACCTAGAGAGGCCACCGCATTCGGGAACCCAGCATTTTGCAGCGCAATGACATCCATATAACCCTCAACTAATAGAGCGTAACCTTCTTCACGAATTCCTTGGTGCGCACGATGCATCCCATAGAGATGATGGCCTTTATTATAGAACGTGCTCTCAGGAGAATTCAGATACTTAGGCAGTGAATCATCCAGAACCCGCCCCCCGAAGGCAATAGTATGGTAGCGCCGATCAAGTATACTAAAGAGTACGCGATTGCGGAAACGATCATAGTACCGGCTTACTTTACCAGATGTCACTTTTTCTAAGGCCAGCCCTGCTCCTACCAATTCATGTGGCTGAACCCCTCGTTCCTGCATGTAAGTTATTAAGCCATCCCAGCGTTCCGGAGCATAACCAAGCCGAAAGCGGTTGATCGTATCCAGATCGACCTCACGTTTAGCAAAGTAAACTCGTCCGGGTTCTCCTTCTGGCAACCTTACTAAAATGTCCTGATAATAACTGGTAGCCCATTCATGAATTTCTTCCCACCTTCGACGAAGTCGATTTTCTTCTCGTTCCTGCGGAGAGAGTGATTTTTCAGGAAGCGCTACTCCATATCGGCTAGCAAAATTCTGAACACTTTCCACAAAAGACCAGTTTTCCTTCTTCATAACAAATGAAAAAGCATTTCCTCCAGAGTTACACCCAAAACAATAAAACATTTGTTTCTCGGCGGACACTGAAAAACTTGGTGTCTTTTCCGAGTGAAACGGACAAATACCCCAATAGTTGTTCCCCTTGCGCTGGAGACTGACATATTCAGATATTACCTCAATGATATCTGTGCGCAATCGCACTTCCTCGATAATCTCTTCTGGTATAAACTCTTCATGAAGCCGATTGTTCACGTTTCTCGCCTTTCAATTCTCAGCCACAATTAATATAGTTTGTCAACCCTTGTCTTATACAATTCTTCGCCGAGAATTCACAAAATCCTCTTTTTAGTTCTTTAATTCAAGTTGTCAGATTTTATTAGGGGCATGGAGCACTAACTAAGTATACCTAATTCTCCTTTTTCAAAAAGAATACCTGCTTACTTCGACAATTATTTATTCTTACTTTTACCATTGGTCTACTTAGTGCAAATTGTGGTCCCCGAGCCACCCTTTTCCATACTTGAAAAGCATGATAGTATAGATCTAATCAAAAAATCCAACTCAGGTTCTGAAGAGTACAAATAAAGAACTTTATGAGGAAGGTAGATATTTTATGAATAAACGATCTTTTATTTCGCTGATTTTATCAATCTGTCTGTTACTTACTGGCGCCTTTTTGATTGGCTGTAATTCAACTCGAACACAAACAATCAAATCACCCGATAACACAACTGCACCTGCACCAACTTCTCCAGTGGTAACACCCTCTGAATCCACTCCGCAATCTCTTAAGTTAACCCTATATTATCCAAATCTGCAGGCCACAGGTTTGATAGCAGCGAATCGCACGGTTGAAGTAACTAATCAGGAAGTAATCAAAGCAATCTTCAAAGAACTAGCAGTTCCCCCTTCCGGGTTGGAAAAACCACTCCCTGAGGGTACTATTCTTCTCAACGCGTCAATAAGTACCGATGGTATTGCGGCGATTGATCTCTCTCAAGAATTCCAAAAAAACTTTGGCGGCGGTTCCGCCGGCGAACAAATGACGTTGTATAGTATCGTTAACACGCTGACGACTCTCCCTAACATTCATAGTGTTCAATTTCTAATTGATGGCCAAAAGCATCCTGGAATTCTAGGTCATATAGACACCAGCGAACCTATTAAGCGAAATGAGAGCTTTATTTTAAAGAAGGACTAAGTATCAGCGTAAATTAGAGCTTCCGCCAAGCCTTAGTTTACTTCTATTGTCCATAACTTATACTTTTTTATCGGCATCTTCTATTGATTTGCACCTTTTTAATTCCTACGAGCCTTCGCACTTCATTAAATGAAATGAAAAGGCTCGTAGGAATTTTAGTGTTCATACGCTGAGGATGTAATCAATAGTTATCTCTTATTCTCTTACTTTCGAGGAATAAATAAACTTTGGAATAAATCAATGGCATAATTATCTGTGAGCCCTGAGATATAATCAATAACTGCTTGGGTTTCATTCCCACTTGCCCAAATCAAAAAATGCTCAGGTAATTTCGATATATCCTGACGATAATATTCAAAAAGTGCTTGGACAATGTATTGTCCTTTGCGCCGTTCATCACGTAAAGTTACACTATTATACACTCTAGCAAACATAAACTGACGAAATTCCTGCATTGCACTATATACCTCTACTGATTGCTTAATGTGACCTAATCCACGGGATGTCTCAATCATGTCAACCACCATCGTCGTAATCATATCACTCGGTTTCACACCTAGCATTCCTTGAACAGTCACTGGCAAATCACTCGGTGTCAGCAAACCAGCCCGCAAGGCATCATCGTAGTCATGACAGAGGTAGGCTATCCGGTCCCCAGTCTTTACAACCTGCCCTTCAAGGGTTTTTGGTACTCCTTCTCCGGTATGATGTAAAATCCCGTCCAGAACAGGCTCTGTCAGGTTTAAACCCTGTCCCTCGCACGCTAAGACCTTTAAAATCCGAATCGACTGTTCATTATGCTCGAAGTGACTAATAATTCGCCGCAGAGCCTCCTCTCCGACATGTCCGAAGGGAGTATGGCCAACATCATGTCCTAAAGCAATCGCCTCAATGAGATCTTCATTGAGTTGAAGCCCCCGAGCAATTGTTCGACATATTTGGGAAACTTCCAAGCTATGCGTCATCCGCGTGCGGTAATGGTCTCCCGAAGGAGCAATGTATACCTGAGTCTTATGTTTAAGCCGACGAAACGGTTTGCTGTGCAATATCCGATCACGATCCCGTTGAAACTTCGTGCGTATTGGGCACTCCTCTTCTAAACGCTCACGCTTAGCCTCCCAGCTCTTTGCTGCATAAGGTGAAAGGCGTTCCTGCTCTTCTCTCTCCGTACGCTGACGGATACTCAGAATCTCACTCATTTAAAAACCCCCTTATTCGTGCAAGTTGGGGACGGTTATCTCCCCTCCAATACTATAATCTCGTGCAAGTTGGGAACCGTACCCGGCTTGCGCGCCGACTCACGAGGAACAGTCCTTAACGTCAGGCTTCTTTAAATATATTCTAACACATGCTTCAGACATCTTCGTGTAATAACTCCAAATAAACAAACACTGAACAAAAAAGTCCAGTGCTTAAGCCAATAATTCTATTATCTTAGCTTTAAGTTGAGGCAACTCGTTCTGCACCACATTCCAAACAATTTTTAGACTAATTCCCATGTAATCATGTATTAACACATCGCGTAGTCCGTCCATTTATTTCCGTGGAATTTCTTGGTGTTGTTCTTTGGTTCCTTGTGATACTCTCTTTGTAGCTTCTCCGACTATTTAGAGATTCCGAATAACCGCATCCTGAATATTCCGCTTTGGTATTATATGCTACATATTACTTTAATACATCCTTAACTACTTCATCAGGAATAACAAACTCAGGGCTTCCTGATGATCCAGGAGCAACCTCATATTTATCAAAGCAGATTACGATCCTGCCATCATTATTGATATAAAAATTCTGTTTTTCTTTAATATTTTCAAAACCTTCGAATGTTGGATCATCTACCCAATAAGTATTTTCACCTTTCTCATTTTGTCTTTTCATTTCGGCTTTAATATACTCGCTAAGCTTTGTAATATAATCAGAATCCTTCTTAAAGAGGGATGGTAATGTAAGCAAAGTTTTTGTTTTCTTATCTATGGTATAGAACTTATGTGTTGTCGATGATGAACCGACAGTATTTACTATATAGACATCAATTGCAAGAATACTTTCATTATCCGTTCTAACGTCTTTCACCTACATATCTTCCGAATGTTAACGCTTTTACCATTTCGCTCATTCCTGGTATATCAGCTACTGTCGCTGCAAAGACCGGACTTAGATTAAGAGATAAACTAAAGGCAATACCGAGACAAGCAACTAAACCTGTCACCTTTTTCCAAGTATTAGCCGTATTTATTTTAGATGCATTTATGGTAATATCAATCCTTTGTTTTAATGTGTCAGACGCCTTAATCTGCATATACTCTTCCTTCATTTTTTCTAGTTTTTCGTTCATAACGCTCCCTCCATTTCAATTCGAAGTATTTTCAGCGCTTTATAGAGCCTTGTTTTGACCGTATTTAAATTTTCATCGAGAATAAGTGCAATATCTTCAAGAGGCATTCCTTCGAAAAATCTTAAAACCACGAATACTTTTATACTTTGGTTCCAGAACGCCTATCATTTGCTCAAAAGAAATATTGGAAAAGTCATCACCATCATCTTGAACATCCGCCATGTCTTTAGGATCTAAGTACACTATCTTTTTATTTTTTTTAATATTCGTGAGTGCTGTGTTTGCAACAATCCTATATAACCATGTCCCTATCTGATTAGGATTTCTTAATGAGTTTATTGACTTTAAGGCTTTAAGAACACTTTCATTAACTACGTCTTCAGCGTCTTCTTGATTTGTGGTGTATGTATAAGCAAACCGATAAATGCTATTTATATGTTTAGAAATATAGGTTTCAAACAGCTGTTTATTTGTCATCTTATTGCCTCCTTCTGACTGTTAGACTATTGAAATCATTAAAAAGTTTTAAGTATGGCAAATTTAATGTGTCTTTTTTCGGTAAACAGCAACTGCGACGTGTATCACCCTACTTGCACCAATATTCCGAGTGTAGCGAGCGGATATGAGTATTATTTGAAAGGATCATAACTTATCATTCCTACCGCTCCTCTTAGCGTACTTCTAAGAGACGAAGAGGCTGGCTGTGTTCAAATTACACAACCAGCCTCTATCGATTGACCCTTCAAGTAATAAGTTGAAAATCCACAATTGTCGCTATAATATTACTGATGCAGTTTAATATCCATAGATTGACGGTGTAAGATGTCCAGCTGTAAACAGGTAAGCTGAATGTGCTGCAAGAGATTGACTCAGTCTTGATAAAATTCTTCTTTAATCTCATCGTCTGGGTCCCACATTGACCATGCAGCTTCTAATTAAGTTACCTTGATCATTATCGACAAGGTTATTCCTCTTGCATATAAGGATAGTTAACTTCTGTACGAGGAACCAAGGTCTCCTTAATTGTACGTTGACTCATCCAACGATATAAGCTGATGGCGCTGCCAGCTTTATCATTGGTACCTGATCCACGACTGCCACCGAAGGGTTGTTGTCCAACTACAGCACCAGTTGGTTTGTCGTTGATGTAGAAGTTACCGGCTGCATGATCTAAGGCTTTAGAGATCTTGATAATTGCCGATCTATCTTGAGCAAAAACGGCACCTGTCAGTCCATAGATGGTAGCTGTATCGCAGGCTATTAATGTTGATTCGAATTCGTCATTTGGATAGACATAAATGGTCATGACGGGTCCAAAAATTTCTTCTACCATCGTCTTGAAGGTAGGGGTCTTTGCTAAGATGACTGTCGGCTCTACAAAGTATCCGACACTGTCATCGCATCCGCCACCAATGATGATTTCAGCATCGTTCGATTCCCGTGCATAATCAAGATAGGTTCGGATATTCTTGAATGATTTATGATCAATTACAGCGTTCATAAGGTTCGTAAAGTCACGAACATCACCCATCTTAATCTTTCCAATTTCGTTTTCAAGTCGTTCTTTTAATTCGCCCCAGAGACTTTCGGGAATATACGCACGGGATGCAGCCGAACACTTTTGTCCTTGGTATTCGAAGGCACCCAGCACAATTGCACAGGTAAGTGCTTCAATATCCGCAGATTCATGAGCAAAGATAAAGTCTTTACCACCTGTCTCCCCAACAAGACGAGGATAGGTAACATACTTATCAATGTTTTCACCCACTTGATTCCAAATACCGTTGAATACTCCGGTCGAGCCTGTAAAATGAAAGCCTGCCATTTTAGGATGACTCACGACAACTTTACCGAAGTCAACCCCTCTACAGGGTACAAAGTTAATAACACCAGCAGGTAAACCAGCTTCCATAAGGATTTGCATGACGTAATAGTTTGAAAGAACCGATGTTGTTGATGGTTTCCACAAAACAGTATTACCAGCCATCGCTGGAGCTGAAGCAAGGTTACCACCGATTGCTGAAAAGTTGAAAGGAGTGATTGCTGCAACAAAACCATCAAGGGCACGATATTCAACACGATTCCAGACACCATTGGAGTTGGCTGGTTGCTGTTTGTAGATTTCTTGTACGTAGTAAGTGTTAAATCGAAGGAAATCTGCCAATTCACAGATAACATCAATCTCTGCTTGGTAAGCATTCTTGCTTTGTCCAAGCATACAGGAAGCCGATAATTTTGCCCGGTACTTTCCAGTCAACAAATCTGCAGCTTTTAAGAAAATAGTCGCTCTATGCTCCCAAGGCATGTTTTCCCATTCTTCTTTTGCTGCTTCTGCTGCTTCGATAGCCATAAAAAGCTCTTTTTCACCTGCTACAGAGTATACGCCAAGTACTTTTTGATGATCATGGGGACAAATTATGTATGTTTTGTTTTCTGTACGAATTATTTTTCCGCTAATAATTATCGGAACTTCGACTGGGTCCGCTAATTGTCTTTCAAGTTCTGCTTTTAAAGCAGCCCTTTCAGATGATCCTGGCATATAACTTTTTACAGGTTCATTTTCCGGAAGTTTAATTTGGAAATAGGCATTGTTCATATTATTAAATAATTCCTCCTTGTGTACTTTTATAGAGAAGTGGCACTAATGCAAGCCAGATTGATGATATCGGAATTTATTTATCTAAATAATAGCTTACAGTATAAATAGAGCCTGGTAAAATCAAAAGATTATATACATTGCTTCACTTTTTTTGAACTATATGCAGGGCCCTAGCCGGATGTTGTTTGATGCGGTCATTGACAACCCAACATAACATGCATAAAATTTATATTATCCGGGATTTGATATAAAACACTGAACATATATTGTTATTCGATACCTATGTAGGAGAGGTGCTTAACTTGACACTAACAAAATTTGAGATCTTTAATACAATTGTGGAAGTTGGCAGCCTAACCAAAACGGCTGAAAAGCTCAATATGACGCAGTCAGGTGTGAGCTATGCAGTTTCCACCCTCGAAGATGAGTTGGGATTTATCTTACTCAAAAGAGATCGTTCTGGCATAAGCTTGACCAGTAACGGGGAGCGCATTCTTAAACATGTACAAATAATCTTGCACCAAGAGGAGCTTTTGCGGCAGGAAGCGGCTGCAATTAGAGGGGTAAATACTGGTACCGTTCGCCTAGGAACTTTATCCAGTGTTTCAACGCGATGGCTTCCTGGGATTTTATCTCAATTTCATAAAACTCATCCTCTTATCGAAATAAAAACGTACCAAGGGTGTTATGATGAAATGAATGATTGGATATCCAACGGCACGGTTGACTTTGGTTTTTTGTCACTGCCCACCTCAAAGTCATTTGAAGTCATTCCCTTAAAAAAGGACAAACTGGTGGTCCTCTTGCCACCTGAGCACCCGCTGCGACATCAAAAAGTTATCTCCTTCGATCAACTTGAAAATCAGCCTTTTATTATGCCGCAATGGGGTAATGATGACAATATTAAACGCAGTTTGAATGAAAACAAAGTGAAACTACAGATCCAATATGAATTAATGGAAGAACAGACCATCTTAGAAATGGTAAAAATGGGATTGGGGATCAGTATTCTTCCTGAACTAATTTTGCTCAATGTACCCGAAAACGTACACATAGTTGATTTAGATAAACCTCATTATCGTATCATAGGAATTGCAGCACTTTCTCTGAAAGACCTATCTCCCGCTGCGAAAAAGTTTATTGATTGTACTCGTTCTTGGTTACGTGATCATGACCTTCTAGAATTTTAAACAAATATTTGAAAGTGGCTAACCTATAAGTTTAGGTTAGCCACTTTCTATTACATTTTAGCAATGATTTGTCCCATCTGGGAGATGTCGTACCCTCCGATTCCCAGCACTTCATTTCGAAAAGCAGGGGATTGCAAGATACTCATTAATGCCTGAAAATGATGTCGTTCTAGATCTTCCTGTCGTATTACTAAATCATAGCGTTCTTTATGCAGAGGGATAAAATCAAGATT
>LADV01000219.1 GCA_000961805.1 Peptococcaceae bacterium BRH_c23
GCTTTTGCAGCTTCTAACGCCGCTGTCATACCAGTCAAGCCGCCACCTACTACTAGTAAAGTTTTGACCATATTTTCGCCTTGGTAAGGTACCGGCAGATCGATATGCTTCACCTTAGCAAGACCCATTCTTATATAATCCTCTGCCATCATCTGGGTATCTTCATCGTTGGCAGGTTGGCTCCAGATGACCTGTTCTCTAAGGTTTACCCTCTCCATAATACAGGAAGAGTCAAATTCAAAAACATCATAATTGACACGTGGGGAGCAAGCAGCTATAAGAAGTGTATTAACACCCTCACTCTCAATGTCATTCTTGATTAGCGCAACCCCTTCCGGTCCACAGAGAAAAGGGTGTGTTTTACATACCGGAACCTTGCCCTCCTTGGTGGCAACCTTGGACAGGCTCTCTATTTTTAGAGATTCTCCGATACTACAGCCAGTACAGATATAAACACCTGTTTTTTTATCCATTGGGCTACCTCCTCACCGTAGATTGAATGGCTTTAAGCGCTGCAGAAGTAGAATCTTTAACCGATGAGGAAACATCCAACGGCTTCTTGACACATCCTGCGCCATAAATTCCAAGTTTGGAAAGAATAAATCCATCCTCATCACAGGCTATTGCCTCAGGTACATTCGAAGTAGCTGGTACCATTCCTGTCGCCAATACAACCATGTCAACGGTTTCCTTCATAATTTCGCCGGTCAACTGATTCTCTACTTGAACGATTAAATCTTTGCTTAGCGGATCCTCCGAGATCTCGCCAACTTTTCCTTTAATCATGGTAATATCATCTTGCACTTTGGTATAAAAATCTTCATGTTTACCCATCGCCCTGACATCTATATAAAACATATAAACCTTAGAATCTGGATTCATTGCTTTGACGTAGGTGGCTTGTTTGAGTGAAGCCATACAGCAAACTCCAGAACAATAGGGCAGATGATTTTCATCACGGGAACCAGCGCACTGGACAAAAGCAACAGTTTTAACCTCTTTACCGTCCGACGGGCGAACAATTTTGCCAGCCGTTGGGCCGTTAGAGGCTGCTAATCTCTCCATAATTACATTAGTAATAACATTTTGATGCTGTCCATAACCATAGTAGTCAACTTTCTTGGCATCATAAGGCTCCCAGCCTGTAGCCCAGACAATTGCACCTACATTCAAATTAAAACTTTTAGGTGCCATGTCCAACTCAATGGCATCATATTGGCAGGCGGTTACACACTTTGCGCATTCCGCTCCCAGACAAGCTTTTTCATCAATTACATACTTCATTGGGAAAGCAAACTCATGTGCTTTATAAATCGCCTTAGTTTTATCCAATCCGTAATTAAACTCATTTGCTCTCTCAACTGGACATACTTCCGAGCACTTCCCACAAGCCGTACAACTCTGTTTTACATAACGCGGATTTGATTTAACGGTTACTGTATAATCACCTTCTACACCGTCAATCTTTTCGATTTCAGCTAAAGTAAAGAATTTGATTCGGGGATTTTGCTTAATCCGTTTAAAGTTAATCTCCAACCCGCAGTTCGGGGGGCACAATTTAGGAAAATACTGGTTCATCTGGGCTACTCTGCCACCTAGGTAGGATTTTTGTTCGATCAGATAGACCTCGCTTCCTGCTTCGGAAGCTTCAATAGCGGCTGTAAGTCCGCTGACTCCCCCTCCGACTACTAAAATACTCTTATGCGCCATCCTTCTACCTCCCTTATATGTCAATAAACTCTCGGTGTTTGCCGAGGCAGTTGGTACAAGGATTTCCTTGATCCAACCTTATAGCATTCCTCCTACTGTTTTTATAGAAGGATAATTGCTTTCGTAGTATTGTAAGGAAATGGACTGATAAGCGAATATGATTTCTTTCACATATTCAATCAAAAAAATAAAGTAACTTTAGAATGTATCGAATCGAGATTAATTTTATATATTTTACGAAACGTAACTATTTGCACAAAGTATTCCGACAATCTTCTTAAAATTAGATTAGCACTGATGGCATATTAAGTCAATATGCCATCATTAGCATATCCTATGGCTAATTCCATCAAAAGTCCGTTCCGTATCTCTTGAAAACTGCTAAATTTAAGCTTGTCCCTTTGATCATGTCCTAGTTAATATAGCGGGATTTAGTTTGGAATTGTGTATAACCTATGGTTAGCCTATATCTCCACCTCAACTACCGCAAAATGGGTAAGACAACATTTATTACAAAGTCCAGTAGTTTAAATGAATTTAGTGGTGTTCTTCAAAATGTCCGCTATCTGACCATAGTAATTCTGAATAGAGTATACATAATTCAGCGAAAGGCATTTGAAAGAGTCAAGACCGACACTTCAACATGGTTCGTCTCAAATGCTAAAGTTTTTCTCTTTGCAAATACATTTTATACAATACTTGAGTTCCACTGTCTTCTTCCCCTAGTTCCGCTAATTGTTCGTACATTGACTTAGCCAGTTCCAAACCCGGGGTGATCAAACCCATTTTTCGAGCAGATTCTAGAGCAATCGTCATATCCTTAATAAAATGTTTAACATAGAAACCCGGCGCGAAATTGTTTGCTAGCATTCGTGGAGCCAGATTAGTTAATGAAAAGCTCCCAGCAGCTCCCGATTCAATACTTTTTAAAACTATTTCTGGATCTAAACCAGACTTTTGAGCATAAGCCATCGCTTCACAAACCCCAATCATATTGGAAGCAATTGTAATTTGATTACACATTTTGGTATGTTGCCCAGATCCGGCTTTTCCTTGCAGAATAATATTTTTGCCCACAATTTTGAAAATAGGTACTATAGCATTATAGGCTTCTTCATCCCCGCCCACCATAATCGCTAAACGTGCTTCTTTGGCACCAATGTCTCCACCAGATACAGGAGCATCTAATGCGTACAGTCCCTTGGCTTTAGCCTCTTCATAAATTTTATTAGCTAACTCAGGATCTGAGGTGGTCATATCCACTAAATAAGTTCCACTTTTGGCATGATTAATTATGCCGTTAACTCCTAGATATACTTCTTCAACATCTTTAGGATAACCTACCATAGAGATGATCACGTTACTCTGGGCCGCCAAATCGGCAACGGTATCTTGCCATATAGCTCCCCTCTGGATTAATTCTTCTGCACTTGCTTTTGTGCGGTTATAAACAACCACTTGATAACCAGCCTTTAAGAGATGACCAACCATACTTTTACCCATAACTCCTGTACCAATAAAACCAATAACCGTATTTGCTAACGTTAATGTCATATGTTCTACCCCCCGTTTGACTCCTATTTCCTAATTATAGCCAATTTCAAGACAATAATCACTCATGAATAAAGGACAGGCAGAATTTAATCCTACCTATCCTTTGATTTTACAATCAGAAAGTATAAACTTACGTTATATACTTTCTAAGCATAAGTGCAACTAAGGCTGCCGCCTTCGCCTGCGGCTGACAGAATGACTAATACGTGCGAAGACAGTGTCTTCGGGCGCCAGCCAAGTTTTCTTTACCACGACACAATTTATAGATCTGCTTTCCAGAGCCCATGTATATTGCAATATTCTCTAACCTCTACGACATCATCAGATTTAGCGAGTTTAAAAATAGCTTCAGGCGCCTGGTTGGGTGCGAGTTCAGCTCTGAGTACCTGATCCTTAGTTAGGACTTCGATAAAGCGAATAAAATGTTTCTCTTCCATTGGATGTGCTACACTACCGACCTTAACTTTAATTCCTTCGCTGACTATCTCAATAACAGGAACATGTTTTTCTAGACTAGCATCTTTAGTCCCTGCTTCAAGTTTATCCATCGGTTTATTACAGCAGACCAAAGCAGTTGCCCCCGTATGAACAACTTCAACAACATTGCCACAAATACTACAAACATAAAGCTCTCTAAGGTTTGTCATTAACCATGCCTCCATTTCGATTTTTTTACCTATTCTAGTATTCTCCAGAAATTATAAATTTCCTCCTTATAAATATTCTTTTTTTGTAATCAAAACTATAAACGCAGATCCTTGTGTTCATCATATTCCTGAACTGGAATATGACTATAGGGCCATTTTACTAAAGAACTATGGACTTGGCAGCACAATTGACTGAATATTATAATTAAACGCTATACTATAGCCAATATTTTTACTATAATACTATAAAAAGGGTTCAATTTTGACGCAGGCTAACTAAACGTTACTCGCACTAATTAATAAGGAGGGCAAGTAAATGGACAAAGCCGCGACCACCGAAACACATGTTCCCTGGACAACACACTATGATCCTGAGGTACCCATCACACTCCAGTATCCTGAGGTCACTCTGGATGAATTATTCCGCCGGAGTGTTGAGAAACATCCCAAGGCAAACGCCTTAATTTTTTTCGGGAAGGTGATTCGTTACGAGCAATTAGGACGCTATGTCAACCGCTTAGCTTCTGCACTGAAGGAAATTGGAATTAATCAAGGAGACCGGATTGCCCTTTTGTTGCCAAACTGTCCCCAATATGTCATTAGTTATTATGCCATCTTAAGTATTGGGGCCGTAGTCGTTCCGGTCAATCCTCTGAGCACTGAGCCAGAACTCCTACATATTTTTCGAGATGGCAAGATCCGTTCTGCTATTTGTCTCGATCTCTTAGCTGGTAGGTTGGAAAACGTCCGGGAAGCTTGCCATAACTCGGGCGAACAACATCTTCTCGAACATACTTTTTACACCTCTCTTAATGAATTCATGCCTTATCCCATTAAGTCCCTTTACCCATTTACACGCAAGTTATCGCCTGAAGCTAAGTCTCGCTTACCAAGCCGCATTTGGTTAAAAACCTTATTGGATCGCGAACCAAAACCTTATGTAACAAGGGAATTTGACCTTTTCCGAGATGAAGCCTTACTGATCTATACTGGAGGGACAACTGGCAAACCTAAAGGGGTCATGCTTTCTCACTCTGCCCTAGTCGCCAATGCTACCCAAGGAGCCGCTTGGGTACAAATGAGCGAAAATGATCGTTTACTTGCCGTCCTGCCAATCTTTCATGGCTTCGGCATGTCAGTCTGTATGAATGCACCCTTGATTTCTGGTGCTTCCTGCGTTCTTATTCCACGCTTTAATGTGGATGACATTCTCAAAGGAATACACCGCTATCAAGCGACCCTCTTCGCAGGAGTGCCCACGATGTATATTGGCATCATTAACCACCCACGTTTGTCACGCTTTAATCTCTCTTCTCTGCGCGGTTGTTTTGTTGGCGCGGCTCCATTAGCTCCAGAAGTTAAGCGGCAGTTTGAAGAACTAACCGACAGCAAACTCATGGAAGGTTATGGCCTTACAGAAGCAGTTACTGCGCTCTGTGCAAATCCCTATCGGGGCATCAACAAAACCGGCAGTATTGGTATGCCTTTTTCGGATGTCAGGATGGCGATTAGAGATATTGAAACCGGAGAGATCGACCTTCCACCCCAAGAATTTGGAGAAATTGTTCTGACGGGTCCCGAAATTATGCTTGGGTACTACAACCGCCCCGAAGAAACAGCTTATGCCATAAGAAATGGTTGGCTCTACACCGGAGATCTGGGCTACATGGACGAAGACGGTTATTTCTATATTGTAGACCGTAAAAAGGATATGATTATTACCGGGGGTTTCAATGTATATCCGCGTGAAGTTGAAGATATCCTCTATCAACACCCGGCTGTAAAAGAGGCCTGTGTTATTGGAATACCAGATGGTTACAAGGGGGAAAAAGTTAAGGCGTTTATCACCTTAAGAGAAGCAGAAACAGTCGAAGAACAAGCCATAATTACCTTTTGTCGAGAGCATCTCCTACCCTATAAAGTACCCCAACAAGTTGAGATCCGCGCCGAACTTCCTATGACAGCTATTGGTAAAATCTTAAAACGCTCCCTGCGTGAGGAAGACCAAATCAGTTCAGCCAGTCCACCTCACACCGATACTCCGCAACAGTCCGAATACGTTCCTGGTCAATCCCTAAAAGGCTAAGGAGAGGAGTCCCTTAATGTCTGTAATCAATACGAACTCTGATACCAACGATTTACTTGAACTACTCCTGGAAGAATCTACGCTTAAAGGTGCGGTTCGTTTCCAACGTTATCCGGAACGAAAATTCTTCGGTTATTTTTGCTCCTATTTTCCAGAAGAACTTATCTTAGCGGCTGGTCTAGACCCTCTGCGCCTGTTTCCTGATTCCGAAAACTCAACTCCTGCTGAACTCCCAGCTTATAGCTGTTCTTTGGCAAGAGGAACACTCGACATGGAAATCCGAGAGAAATGGCAAGACCTTGTCGGAATCGGGTTTACCCATACCTGTGACACAATGCAGTGCCTAAGTGGAATCTGGGCCGCCAGCGGTCGCAGCAAGACTGTCGATCTTGTCCCACCAGTCATGTTAACGGCCCAAGGCGCCCCTCGATACTATCTTGCTGAATTGAATACTCTCTTAAAAGAACTAACGAACATAACTCAGCAAGAGATCAATCAGCAAGCCATTCAGGACGCCTTGAGGTTATGTGCTCAGACCCGTAAATTAGTGACTGAACTTGATGCCCTTAGGCCCGGCCTCCCTTCCCCCCTAGTGTTTTCTATACTCAGAGCAGGACAGCTTATGCCGCGTTCAGATTACGCTAAAGCCCTTGAGCTATGCCTCCCAACCTTAAAAGAAATGGCTGCAGTACCTCACCAGCGGGCGAAAGTCCTGATTAGCAGCGCAGTGTTAGAAAATGATAGCCTTTTCACAATGATTGAAGATTTGGGAGGGAGAGTCGTTGCGGATGATACCTGTACTGGTTATCGCCATTATTCTGGCCACACCCTAACCGAATCCGATAACCCGCTTGCCGATATAGTAAAGCGTTACTCTGAAATGCCCCCCTGTCCGTGTAAACACCGCAGTCTAAATGAACGAATCGCCTATCTAACTGAACTTGCTAAGCAACGGCAAGCCCAAGGTGCGATTATCATTATTCGAAAATACTGCGACCCCCATGCTTGGGATGCCGTAACTTTGGCCGAGAATTTCCGCAATAGCGGGATTCGCACTCTAACGCTGGAACTGGAAGGGGCTAATGTGGGGGGACAGGAAAGAACAAGGCTCCAGGCCTTTTTAGAAAGCATCATTGAAGACCCTGGATTGAGAAAGGAGGGTTGATCATGGTGAAACAACGAAATTATCGTCCACTGGTTAGCACTAAAGCTCTGCAAAAAACCATGGGACGATACTATGCCTTAACTAATTACCATCGCTACTGGGGCAAACCCTTGCATCGCCCCTTGGCGTGGGTCACTAGTGGTGCCCCTGTCGAACTCCTGCGCGCTTTTAAAATTCACTCAGCTTACCCAGAGCAATATGCAGCTATTTACAGTGCTCGCCAAGCAACCGTGAGTTTATGTGAAGTCGCTGAAACAGCGGGTTATTCCCAAGACCTCTGTTCTTACGCCCGTTCAAATATTGGAGGAGTTCTTAGACCAGACCTCGCCCCTTTGGGAGGGATGCCTAAGCCCGACCTCTTGGTAGCCTGTAATAACATCTGTGGAACCGTACTCAAGTGGTATGAAGTTTTAGCACGTCATTTTAATGTTCCATTACTAGTTCTTGATACCCCGTATCTGACGGGAGAATTGACACCACAGGCTAAAGACTATGTCTTGGAGCAACTAAACTCTATGGCTTTAGAACTGGAAAAAATAACGGGTCGAAAATTAAATCAGAAAAGCCTTGCCAAGCAGATGCGCCTGAGTGCCGAAATTACCTCACTCTGGAAAGAAACTAGACAGTACTGCCAAGTCAGTCCCTCTCCTCTTAATGCACCCGATCTCTTTATCCACATGGCACCGATCGTTGTGCTGAGAGGATCACAAGCAGGAATTGACTATTACCGCAAGCTGAAAGCAGAAGTCAAGGAACGAGTCAACCTCTCCCAGGGTGCTATCAACGATGAACGCATTCGCTTAGTCTGGGACAACATCGCAATTTGGCCTCAATTATTTACCTTCTACAAACTATTTGCTGAAAAAGGGGCATGTTTCGTTACGGACACCTATAGTGGAGGATGGGCGACCGACCACGCTCCGGGTACTCCCATGGAAAGCTTAGCGGCAACCTACACTGAGGTTTTTCTCAATCGTTCCCCCGAGTACAGAGCCAATCAATTGATTAGCTTAATCAGGGACTACAAGGCAAATGGTTTCGTCATGCATTCCAATCGTTCCTGTAAACCCTATTCATTGGTTCAAGAAGTGATCCGTAGAAAAGTGATGCGTGAAACTGGAGTTCCCGGGCTAATGATCGAAGCAGACATGGCCGACCCAAGAGCATATGCTGAAGAGCCTGTCCGCAATCGAGTTCAGGCTTTCCTGGAAACCTTTGATGAGCTTACATGAGCCGCAGGCCGTCGCCTTAGTGGCACTTAGTATTCACCTGGAAATTAGACTAGTACAAAAAAATGGTCCGAGATTCTCGGCCAGGCATCAAACTTTATGCTTTATGCTTTGTGCTTGGAACTTCACATCTCGAACTTACGCAGTGAATTAGGAGGAATATTATGCAGCAGTATTTTGTAGGCGTAGATATTGGCTCATTAACCGTTAAAGTAGTCCTCCTTAATAGTCATCAGGAAATTATCGGACAGGCCAAAACCAGAGCCGGCTATAGTGGGCGAGACGTAGCCACCCGTCTCAAAGAACAACTTCTTTGTGAATCTGATTTGAATGAACAATCAGTCATAGCCACAGTCGCAACGGGTTATGGGCGGGTTACCTTTCCCGCAGATCGAGAAGTATCAGAAATTACTTGTCAAGCCAAAGGGATCCACCATCTATTTCCTAGTGCGCGCACCGTTATCGACATAGGCGGCCAAGATAGCAAAGTCATAAAATTACTCTCTAATGGTAAGGTTGCAGACTTTGCCATGAATGATAAATGTGCAGCCGGCACGGGTCGATTTTTAGAAGTCATGGCCTCAGCCCTCGAAGTAGAATGGCAGGAAATTGGAGAAATAGTCTCTTCCTCAAAAAACCCAACCCAAATCTCCTCCTTTTGCACGGTCTTTGCCGAATCTGAAGTTATTTCCCAGGTTTCTGCAGGAGCACCTAAATCGGACATTCTCGCTGGTGTCTGCGATTCTGTAGCCAGCCGAGTAGCTTCAATGACTCGACGAACCGGATTGGAGCCCGATATTGTATTCACTGGAGGAGTAGCCCATAACCAAGGTGTTGTTCATGCCCTGGCCAAGCAGCTAGGTTATCCCCTGCTTGTATCCCGGGAACCGGTCATTACTGCCGCTTTGGGTGCAGCATTACTTGCTTGGGAGCTCCATAAAGTTAAATAATAAAGTGTAATAAAATCAAGTCAAATGATCGAGGTTTACATTCAGTGGTGCCGCTTAGCGGCATGGGAGTCTGACTATATAATGAAAGTACAGGCAAAGCCGGAGTTCATTGAACTTCGGCTTCGCTTGTTATCTATTCAGCTTTAAGAGCTATGTTCTCTTTCTTAAGAACAAAACGGGCATCTTTTTTGAGGATTGATCCGCTCGCTATAAGAGCGGTGAAAACAAACGTGCACTTGATTCTTTAATACGGTCGGACAAGGGACGCAATTTGTACTCTTCCAACACAAGTTCTTTGCTGTCGGCAAGGTCCTGATGAAAGTCTTGTTCCAGACGATGGGCAAAAGCGCATTCATAAATGAAGGCACTAATTTCAAAATTCAAACTAAAACTGCGGATATCAAAATTAGTCGACCCTACCACTCCGATTTCGCTATCGAGAATCAGTACTTTGGCATGGAGAACCCCCTTAGTATAACGATAAATTCTCACGCCTGATTCTAATAATTCTTCAATATAGGAATGCGAGGCCCAATAGGTGAGCTTGTGATCCGGGACTCCCTGGAGAATAATTCTGACGTCTAAACCACTGAGGGCAGCAGTTTTAAGGGCCATAACTGACCCTTCATCCGGAATAAAATAAGGAGTTTCGATATAAATTGTCTTTTCCGCACTCGTCAAGGCCACAAAGAAGATTTGTAACATAGATCCCCAATCCGAATCGGGACCAGTAGCCGCAATTTGCGTGAGTTGACTTCCCAACTGCAAGGGTTGCGGATAGTACCGCGGGCCATTAATATCCTCATGAGTCACGACATTCCAATCATTCAAAAAAACCGTTTGCAGAAAATTAACCGAATCTCCTTCCAGCTTAAGGAAAGTATCTCGCCAAAATCCGATTTTCTTATTACGTGATAAATATTCATCCCCGACATTTAATCCTCCGAGAAAGCCTAGCCGACCATCGACCACAACGATTTTACGATGATTGCGCAGGTTAAGCCTTTTTGATAAGAACGGAAAGCGGACAGGATAGAACCCCGCAGTCTCAACCCCTGCTTTCCTCAACTCTCCAAACCGTTTCTCTAAGGACCGATTTCCCAATCCATCCACTAGAACACGTACCTTAACCCCCTCAGATGCTTTACGCATCAAAAGGTTAAGGATATCCCTACCAATCGCATCATTATGAAAAATATAATATTCCAAGTGAATGTGATACCTAGCTTCTTCTATTGCCGAGAATAGTGCCCTAAATGTCTTCTTGCCGTTGGTGAGCACTTCGGAACGATTATTGAGGGTTAGGGGCGCATTGGCATCATTAAGCAAGAGTCGGGCCAGCTTCTTGTTCATGGGGCTGTCTCCCGCTTGGTCGACATCTTCAGCGCTCGGTCTGACTTGTCTATCCATCAGAAGTTCCTCGGTTTGCTCCTGTCTCACTTGCTTATGGCGGGACAGTCGGCGTTTCCGTACAACCCGACCAAAGAGGATATAAAGTAAAGCGCCTAAAATCGGTAAGGCTCCCAGAATCAAAAGCCAGATGATTGTTTTTGTCGGGTCCCTGTTTTCTAAGAAAATTACGGAGCCTAAGAAGACAAGCTGAAGCAGGATAATTATGAAGATGATCGTAAAGAAAATAGAAATGAGTATAGCCTCCTCTAAAAAACATCCTTTACAATTCTATGCAAATCCCTCGCGGAACGACATCGATAGACTTTCGAGCAATACTTTTGATAGTCTTTCATGGCATTATCCGGCTCAGACCACGCCTGTCCCTCTAGCGGATTTAACCAAATCACTTTACGTACTTTTCCTGAGATCTGGGCAATGTACTCCGGTTGAGCAGGACGATAATTGTTTTTTCCATCTCCCAGAATGATGACAATTGCTTGAGATGACACTTCTCTAAGTATGTGTTCAGCGAGTTCCTTAAATACCTCTCCATAATCCGAAAACCCTGAACTTACCTTATGACCCCAGCTTCTTATCTCTTGTTTTACTCCGCTGAGATCATCATCCCAAACAAAATCAGTAACATTCCAGACCGAATCGATAAAAAAGAATACCCGTATCTTACGAAAACGAGCTCTTAGACAGGTTACAAGGTAAATCAAAAATTCCACAAAGGAGGCCATAGAATTCGAGACATCGCAAAGCACCACCAATTCAGGGGCACGGGGGATTTTGTGGCGGTAGCACAAATGGAAAAGTAAACCATCCCGCTGAACACTTTGCTGAATGATTCTGGCGATATCCAGCGTCCCTTTGTGATGAGATTTCCAACGATAGCCTGGTCGGATGGCTAAATTTCGAGCCCATTTTCGAATACTTGACTTCACAAGTTCTCTCTCTTCTTCAGATAACGAACTTAACGGTTTGAAGAACCAGTGCTGCCGGACAAGGGGTTCCCAACTGTTATCAAGCGTAACTTGGAGCATTAATAACCGCTGCCGAATTTCACGCAGGATAGTGGCCCGAGTGTTCTGATGGGAATACCATTCCTCCTCAGAAAGAGCACCCCGCTGATAAGCTAAATCAAAGGAATTGATCCAAGTGTAATAGTCAATATCAGCTAAAATTGCTTTAACAACCTCTTCAAATTCTAACCCACTGCCGGCTAACTCCTCGATTCGCGAAACTGAAATAAGATTAGAGATGTGTGAAAGATCCAGTATATTTCCTTGGGCAGTAAGACTGATTCCTCCAGACCCCCGTCCGACTCCTTGTCCTCCTATTCCCTGATTATCTCGCGCTTCTTCCCTGTCTTTTTTAAGGGGTTCATCCAGCGAATACTCTCGTTCGCAGGATTCCGTATTTTCTATTACAATTCTCCAGACCGTTTCAAAGATAGCAGCATCTTGAGGACGATGAATAAGCAGTGCTTTGAAAATCTGTTTGCGAGGTAAATCAGGATATTGAACCAGGCAAGTCTGGGCGTCAAGAATGTCTTGTGAGGAAATAGTTAAAGAAACTTGCCTCAGAGCGTGAACTAATCTAAGCAAAACCCAGCCATCCATAGTTTCCATCCCCTACTCGAGGTTCGAGGCACGAGGTACGTAATTCGAGTGTAGCAATTCCATTCTGTCAGTTCAATTACCCTAATTACTATAGGTGCCGGGACGCCTCAGTCTCCCACTTTTTGAGACGTTCTTCCAACTTGGCAATGTCTTTGGGATATTTAAGCAATACACTAAGTGTCCCCATTAAGGCGCCATAGCTCAATTCCTCTTTTTGAAGTGCATTCAAGGCTCGAGCAAAATCGATGGTTTCTGAAACACTGGGAAGCTTTTGTAAGGGTAACTTCCTTACCTTGGCAACAAACTCACAAACATCATTAAGTAATTGATCCGACAAGTCAGGCGCATGGGAGCTGAGAATTGAAATTTCTCGTTCTAAGCTTGGATAAGTCAGATAGATATGTATACAACGTCGTCTTAAAGCATCACTAAAGTCTCGATAGTTATTACTGGTTAAGATTACAATAGGTATGGTTTTAGATGTGATTGTTCCCAGTTCAGGAATCGAAACCTGTCTTTCTGCCAGTAGTTCTAAGAGAAAACTCTCGAACTCCTCATCACTTTTATCAAGTTCGTCAATCAATAATAACACAGGTTCCGGAGACAGGATGGCCTCTAGAAGTGGACGCGAGAGTAAAAACTCTTCGGAAAATAGATCGACTTTTATGTCATTCCAATTTTCAGTCTTGGCAAGCTGTAAGCGTAAGAGCTGTTTTGCATAATTCCAATCATACAACGCCTTACTTATATCAAGCCCTTCATAACATTGTAAACGAATCAATTTTCGTTTCTTGGCACGTGCTAATGCCAAAGCCAGCTGTGTCTTTCCGACACCAGCAGGTCCTTCAATAAGACAAGGTTTTTCTAAAGCTAACGCAAGAAATAATGTGGTCGCTGCATCTTGATCTATTAAATAGCCTTCTTCTTCAAGCTCTTGAGCTAAATCCAAGGGAGATGTCTGCATAATCTCAAATTTCCTCCACATCTTGAAATAGGGTCTCCTAACAATTTCCTTATCAATACCTTAACGTCCATCTTGCACTTTATCTTCGATCAGCGAACGAACCAAATTAAAAGAAGAAAATTCACCAAGACTAAAATAGGAAATAATCGGAGTTCGAGGAAAAATCTCCTTGACAATTGCTTTGATCTCTAGTCCCTTTTGATGAAGGTTTAGGATTTGATCCTGCAATTCTTCAAGGTACCCTAGTTTTTGCTCAACTAAACGATACCCGTGTTCAATCTCCCCCCCGTGAGCACAATAAACTGTGTCAAAACTCTCCTTCAATAGCTTGCGTAAGGATTGCATGAGGAGGGGTATGTTTTCATTACGTCGTACAACCCGCGTCTTATGGTGGAGAAAAAGATCTCCGCTAAACAACCTACCCTTCTCCCTATCCAAGAAAACGACATGATCTGTAGTATGTCCAGGAGTATGGATCACTTCAAATCGAGAATGCTCATTTTCGATAAACTCTGGCAAAGGCTCTGCTTCGAAGCCCAACCTATGCCCCCAAAAAGCTAGACGATAGATGGGTATATCTCCTTTATTACGGCAAATACCTACTGATTCAGGATGGATGAACGCAGGAACTTGGAGTTTTTTTACTAAATATGCCGTATTGCCCGTATGGTCTTCGTGAAAATGTGTATGAACTATTTTATTAGGTCGGTTTTGCAGACAAAAATTCACAATTCCCCTTTTAATCCTTTGAGGACCGCTATCGATGAGCATGCCGTCCACGATATACGCATAGACGTTGAGCGTAGTTCCTAACATGCCTACAATACTGTTAAATACCCTTACCTCTTGGGATCTATCCGTCCTAAGGTAACAGGCAGTCTGATGCATAGTCATACAAGAAAACCCCATTTCTTTGGATTTTCCTCAGTTTAATCTAATTATACTACCTATGAATGAAAGTTCAACTGTGAGATTATCCGACAAGGCGACTCACTCAGTTGTTTTCTTTATCTTTTCTTGAGCAATCCTTTTTTGGGATCGACAATTTTCCCTTGGAGCATCTCCTTAGGATTAATTTTAATTTCGAACGTGCTTTCTAGTCTTTTCAAATAGGATACTTCTTTAAGGTTGACAATGGAAATTGCAATCCCGCTTTTACCCGCCCTACCAGTTCTACCGACCCGATGCAGATAAAGTTGAGGATCCTCAGGCAGATCAAGGTTAAAAATATGCGTAATCCCTTTGATGTCTAATCCTCTGGCAGCTAGATCTGACGCTACTAGTAAACTGCTTTTACCGCTTCTAAAATCATCCATAGCTTTTTTTCGCTCAGCTTTATTAGCTCCACCGTATATCCCCTCAGCTTCCAAACCGTGGAATTTGAGATTTTCCACCATCTTTTCAATTTCTTCGCTTTTGTTAATGAAAATCAAGGCCCGGGTAGGAATAATGCTCCGAATCAGCTTCCTCAGAATTTCGATTTTATCTCTCTGTTCCCCTAAAAAGTACATATGTTCAACAGTGGGAGCAATCATAATTTTATCTGTAACACGAATGATCTCGGGAGTCTTTAATAATTCTGAAGCCCGTTGATAAGTCGTTGGAGGTAAGGTCGCCGAAAATAATATAAGTTGAGTTCGACTTAAGGTTGTCTTAATCACCGACTTGACAATCGAGGAATTATTTTCATCCAGTAAGCGATCAGCCTCATCAAGTACTATCGTCTTCACGGTTTGAGCAACAATCTTTTTCTTTTGAATTAACTCCAGGATTCTGCCACTGGAACCCACAATAATGTGTTGTTTCTGTTTAAGCTTTTCGATTTGACGCGCAATATTGACGTTTCCGATGATAGCCGTTGACGTGACAGCTAAACCAGAGTTTTTGGCTAATGTTTCTATTTCACGCTGAATTTGAATAGCTAACTCATGGGTCGGCGTGAGAATCATCGCTTGAGTTTCTTTCTTTAGAGTATCGATTTTCTGAAAAATCGGCAGAAGAAAGGCCAAGGTTTTACCGGTTCCTGTTTCTGATTGACCTAATACGTCTCTAGCAGCCAAAATTAAGGGAATTGTTTGTTCTTGGATTGCAGTCGGTTCAACAATTTCTTGTAGTTTAAGGGCCTTAACCAAAGATTCATCCAGTCCAAGCTGATTGAAGGTTGTTTTCATTGATAATCCATCCTATCTATAAATGTATGACGTTTACTTCTTTAGTTCTTAATACTAAGCTCACATACCATTATATCCTTTTTATCCGTTAATAAGAAATTTTATCCTTATATAAACATTATTCAGAGTTGATTTGGAAAATCAGCGATTATAGACATAAAAGGCCTTCTTATTACACGCGTATTTATACCCGGTATAAGTATCTGCAATATCACATAAGAGCGTTACTATAATATAATTATGCTGGATAATTGTATTATATATAAGTTTGTCCTCCATCGAAATTTGTAAGTAGCATTAATGCTTTGATTTCTAAAGTAGGGGAGGTAACTATTGTTGAATGATGAAATGTATTGTAAAACTCTCCAGCACTTTTTGGCAGTAGCACCCTTTATTGATCAATTTGTGATTGACGATATTGGGTTGTTTATCTGTGATACGGAAAAGGTTATATGGGATAGGGTTCCTAAAACGTTCAAATGGGATAAAGCATCTTACGTTGGAGAGATACCGGGTCCCGGATGGGTGTCCTATGACGCAATCCAACAACGAAAACGAGTCGTTAAAGAAGTCGGAAAAGAAGGCTTTGGTGTACCCTATATTGCAGTAGCTATACCGATTTTTGAAAATGACCATGTTGTCGGTGCAATTGCCATCCAACAGTCAGTGGACGGAAGAGAGAGACTCTATGAAATAGCCAACTCCCTGAATAAGATCATTAAAACTGTTGAAATTAATGTTCAACAAATAGCAGCCGTAGCAGAGGAACTGTCAGCGACGGGTCAACAACTAGGGATTATCTCACAGGATACTAAATCTCAAGTCGATGAAACAGATACCATTATTGGAGTTATTCGTAAAATCGCTGCCCAGACCAATTTACTTGGCCTAAACGCAGCGATCGAGGCTGCTCGAGTAGGCGTACATGGTCGAGGGTTTTCAGTAGTCGCTGATGAAGTTCGCAAACTTGCTCAAACCAGCTCTGATTCAACTAAAAATATTAAAAATACACTAGATAAGATTCAAATTGCAGTAGAACAGATCAATGCTGCAGTTAAGGAAATGGCTATAGTGTCGGATCATCAAGCAATAGCTCTGACAGAAATTACTCCTTCTGTCAACGAATTATCTGAATTATCCGATTCTATTGTTAAACTAGCCAAAGATTTGACGACAGACCATTACGTCGCAAGATAATTTAAAATCAAAGAAACCTAATCCCGCCGACCAGGCCTGTCCAAGAAACGAATACGTATTCGTTTCTTGGACAGGCCGTCTATATGAGGTTTGTCACACTCGTAAGCCTGATCGGCTAGAGTTATGCCGGTTCCACTTTTTCTTTTTGTATTGTCGGCATAAGAAAAAGGAAACAGTTAAGCCGTCTCCGTTTTTTGGCAATGTTTTTTACTCGCTAACCTTAGATGTTAAGTCTTTATAAATATCGTGTAAATAATCGTCTTGTTCATTGTTTAGCAACAGTTTTGAAGAATCATTAGTATAGTAAAGTTCTAGCATTCCCTTAAAGGAGGTATCTTCAATAACCCGTACTCCATCTAGCCTAGCAAAAAAGCCCAAATACACTTTGACGGTTAGATAGTCTAGTTTGATATCCTGAGGATTATTTGGCATGGGCGTGACTTGAGCCTGCTCTTTCTCCGGAGCGGTTTGATTCCGTTCTTTGAGAGCCTGATCCAGCTCCCGGGTGGTCATATCTTCTACATCATGCTGCAGGATAAATTTCTCCCGATCATCTTCCGGAATCCCCAGAAGGAGAAGGGCCTGGTAGTAGGTCAAATTCGTCAACGCTGACGAATTTGATCTGCCGCCGTCATCGGTGGAAGCGAACAGTTTATCTCCCTATTCTTCAAAGAGCTGCATCAGCCTGTTGGCTGTGCGCTGGGAATAGCTCACCGATATTTTCCCCATTCTCCATGCGGGAGCAAGGCCTTGGCCTTCTTCAGGCGCTTGCCGACCTCAATGGCATTGGTAAGCATGATTTTACAAGTCTGTTGTTTGATCC
>LADV01000209.1 GCA_000961805.1 Peptococcaceae bacterium BRH_c23
ACCAGTGAGTATACAAGCTACAACTGTTTCCTGGTGAACATCCAAGCCAGCACATGATTCCAAAATAGCGTCCATTTGAACCCTCCTTTAATTAATTGGCGGGAGATTCAGTAACCTGAAACTAAAAGAAATTTCTTACACGTGCTCAAGGCACACTAATTTGTACTCAAAGGTTACTGAAACCAGTTTCTTTAACGGGGGAAATTCCACCAATAAACTTGCGGATATTTAACTCCCGCCAATAAGAGTATTCCAAATGGAAGACTATGGAATTCGCATGACTGGAAAACATTTTCATTCTAATTTGTGAACGCCGGGGTTCATGATTGTTTCTTTATTCAGATCAGATTAATCAATTTATTCAGGCTCATACTAAAATGAGAGGCTTTTGTGCCATTTAGCACAAAAGCCTCTCAAAACCCCACTTGAAGTGAGTTATTCTTTATGCCTTCTGTACAGCGCTTTCCCAGATTCATATAGATTGTTTCCCTCATGATCGATAATCACCATGACTGGAAAATCTTTCACGACTAAGCGTCGGACTGCTTCCGGCCCCAGTTCGGGATAGGCAATGACCTCAGCTGAAACAATGCGCTTAGCAATGAGGGCACCTGCTCCTCCGATCGCTCCAAAATAGACAGCACCGTGGTTCTTCATGGCTTCAATCACTTCCGTTGAACGAAGCCCTTTACCGATCATTCCAGTCAAGCCTTTTGGGATCAGCTTTGGTGAATAAGCATCCATGCGTCCGCTCGTCGTTGGCCCTGCCGAACCGATCACTTGCCCTTCTTTAGCCGGTGTCGGTCCGACAAAATAGATGATTTGATCGTTCATCTCAAAGGGCAAATCTTGGCCTTGCTCAAGAGCCTCGACCATTTTTTTATGGGCTGCATCTCGCCCAGTGTAAATAATCCCATTTAGTAAGACATTATCTCCAGCCTTCAGGCCCCTAAGCTTTTCCTGGGTAAGGGGTGTTTCAATGCGAATAGCTTCACCCATTAGTTTTCCCTCCCTTGCAAGGTAATTTCCTTATGACGAGTTGCATGGCAACCAATGTTTACTGCAACTGGCATTCCTGCAATATGCGTGGGATAAACTTCTAAGTTAACGGCTAGAGCGGTCGTTATTCCTCCAAAACCTTGGGGCCCTATGCCTAAACGATTGACACGATCTAATAATTCTTCCTCGATTTTCGCTAGGCGTTCTTCCGGATTGTGTTTCCCGACTTCGCGAAGTAAGCACTTTTTAGCAAGGTAAGTGGCTTTTTCCATTGTTCCTCCCACGCCCACTCCGACAATAATCGGCGGGCAGGGATTTCCACCCGCTCGATCGACGGTGTCCACCACAAATTGCATCGCACCCTCGAGACCTTCAGACGGCTTGCACATTTTCAAGCCCCCCATGTTTTCACTGCCGAACCCTTTAGGTGCCACCACTAAATGCAAAGCATCACCAGGGACGATATCGTAATGGATCACTGCCGGAGTATTATCTCCCGTATTGACTCGCTCAAAGGGATCCTTGACGACAGATTTGCGTAGATACCCTTTGTCATACCCTCGGCGTACCCCTTCATTAATGGCCTCGGTAAGACCTCCACCAACCACGTGCAAATCTTGGCCAATTTCTACAAAAAGAACCGCCATCCCCGTGTCTTGGCACATTGGGACTCTCTCATTGTGTGCTATTTCAGCGTTCTCAATAAGACGTTCTAAAACCTCCCGGCCTAAGGTCGAGGGTTCAACTTTTAATGCCTGATGAAATCCAGTCATTATATCCGCACTAAGGTCATAATTTGCCTCAATACAAAGCCTTTCAACCGCTGCAATAATCTCTTCCACGAGTATTTCCTTCATCTTCTCTACCTCCTCCTCAAAAGTCTTTTATGTCATAACCATTTCGAGGTTAATGCTACATTTCTGAATATTTCCAATCCCCGTCTCTTATTGTACTCCTAAGCAAAGCAAAAGCAAGAGACAATTTGAGGCACAAGTTCCAATTTAACATTTAGTAGTCAGTCAAATGAGTTCTTGCATAAACTATAGGCAAATACGAGCTTGAACCAGCACTGTTGACTGCCTTAACTTTGTAATAATAGGTGGTATCGGCCCAAAGTCCGGTATTTACATAAATTGTGTTTGTTACCGTCGCAATCCGGGTATATGTTCCAGAAGACGAAGTTGCCCCGTAAATATAATAGGATGTAGCGTTGCTTACTGAATTCCAAGTAAGGTGTATTTGATTGCTCTTTTTAACCAACGGGCAATGATTACAATTCCTTGGTAAAGTACAAACGCAATCAAGAAACCCCAGAGACCTTCCACAATATCTTGAAATTCCATATTGCCACGACCAGTTATTTTTTGCCCAATTTCTATAGCAAAAACAAGAACAACAAGGACAGTAAAGGTATAAATGAAGGAAATCACAGTTAGACTGTACCGAACAAGATACTTGAATAACCTATTGACAAGTATAAAAAGCACTATTCCCAAAAATCCAATGACCAAAAAATGCAGCTGTTTATCGTTGAAGTTTAGATCCAATTGCCGAGTCAATAGGACTAATTTATCGTGGAAATAGTTCATAATGCTGACTATGAATTTCAAAGTACTGCTCAATACTATAACCTCCAAGGTTGCCTATAATATTTTCCCAGGGCAGTAGTAGCGCTAAATCAAGTGTCTCGCGACTCTCCGTGAATGCAACACCCAATCGCCCCATTAAACTGAGGTGATTGCGGTATAACAATCCGCCTGCCCGACCCAGCTTCTAAAAGCTTAGCTACCGCATGGTTATGCGCGACTCCTCCGGTAAAGACCAGAAATTCACCGGTGAAGGAACGTAGGAGAGGCAAAATACGCTTGACAATTGTTGCGTTAACTCCAGCCGCGAGTTCAGCTAAGGGGAACCCTTCCACAATCTTACCGATCAACTCGCTTTCCCCAAACACGGCACATGTCGAGTTCAACTCCACCGGAGCATCTGCATATTGTCCTAGTTCTTCTAGTGACACATCAAGAATGTCCGCCATATTTTCTAAGTAGCGTCCAGAAGAGGCCGCACACTTATCATTGGTCATAAAATCGATCATTTTTCCCTTTCGGACTTGGATGATTTTACTGTCTTGCCCACCAAGGTCAACCAACGTAAAATCCGTGAGCCCCGTCTGATAAATCGCTCCCAATACATGCGCCTTAAGCTCCGGAATTGCCTCTCCACCAGCAAGTTCCAAAGTATTACGCCCATAACCGGTGGAAATTAAGCGTTTCACCACAGGCAGCCCCAACGCCTCAAAGTCCACAACCAGCTTTTCTCCCTGCTTTCGCCCATACTCCCGGTAAAAACGGATCGTATCCAAGCTTTCCAAACGGAGGATTTCTAAAGGCTCCTCTCTCTTCGGCAGCACCATGAGGGCGATCTTCACACTCCGACTCCCTAAATCAATTCCACAGATAATTTCTTGTTCAGACATGGGATTCCCCCCCTGAAATATTATGTACAAGGTATTATTTCTTTCTCATAACTATTTACTTGTAATTTTATGGTATAAATGGTAACTCAGTTGATATCATGCCAGTACGAGGGTTATAATAGTAATAATTAATACTTCTACGCTTGATTGACGAAAGCGGGAAAATATAAGGGAGTGCTTATATGCCATTATCTCAAGAAGAAAAAAAATACACGTATGCAGACTACTTGACATATCCAGAAGATGAAAGATGGGAAATTATTAATGGAATACCCTATTTGCAAGCATCTCCAGCACCTATACACCAAGAGACCTTGATGGAATTAGCTAAACAAATTGCAGTCTATTTGACAGGGAAAACTTGCACTATTTACCCTGCACCTTTTTGTGTAAGGCTGCCACAAGGCTTTGAGAAGGATGAAAAAGAAGTCAAAAACATTGTGGAACCCGATATTTCTATTATCTGCGATAAATCCAAAATTGACACTAAGGGTTGTAATGGAGCGCCCGATATGATAATTGAAATAATTTCCCCATCGTCGATAAAAAAAGATAGGTTTGTTAAGTTTCACCTCTATGAAAAGGCTGGTGTTAAAGAATATTGGATAGTAGAACCTGATCAAAAACTCGTTAGTGTTTTTCTTCTTCAGAAAAACGAACGATTCAGTCGTCCAGAAATGTACACTGATGAGGATACTATAAATGTATCTATCTTTGCCGATTTAATCATTGATTTAAGTACAGTTTTCACTTCTACCCGAGCATAGACAAAAAAGACTCTAACCTCATTTTACTGCGTGCGTCCAACCCAGTTGGATTTTCCCCCTCTAACGTTAAAATTGGATAATCAAGTTTCTTTCGTATAATCAAATCTTCGATCTGGCGATAACAAAAGCTTTGGGTATAGTGAATAATCCCGTCTAGTTGGCGGCGCTCTGCCTCCTTGGTGATATCCTCAATTCGTTGAAATACTTTATAAGGATAGGTGTATAAGCGGTACTGTTCCACGACGTCTTCCGTCTCAAAGGGCATCGCAAATTGTCTCTGGACTTCATTAAAAACCACACGGGCTCCGTGTTCTTCCAAAAAATCATACAGTTCGGGAAAAATAGGTGGAACCCCGATAAAACCAAGGCGAAGTTCACGCCCTTTCCTCCGTGATCCTAAACGTATCCGCTCTGAAAACGGTTCCCGTCCGCGCAACCTTTGGATAAAACCCTCCATCTCCCGAGCAAAGCCCTCAGGGTCGCCATTAAAATCTGAACAAGAAACAAGGTAGAGGTGGTTTTCAAATCCGCTCACACGGTTTTCTTCCCATGTCAGTCGATCAATTTCCCACGCTAAGGCTCGTACCTGATCAAGGCGCTTCTTTTGCAGATTTACGCCCTCCCACGTCGCACCTAAGGTTTCAATTAATTTGTCCATTTGAAGACGGAGCATATCAGGATCTCGATCATAGGGAAAAGCAAACGGGATAATTTCAATCCCCTCAACTTCCCAAGTCTCCATCAGGGCGTGAGTATTACTGCAATCTCCTTGAGTCACTGCAACAATGCTCTGAATGTCTGGATTATGCAAGGCTGTCGTATACAATCCCTTGATCCAACCGCAGACATTCCGTGGGTAACCGGCAAGCTCTGCCTCTTCTACTCGACGCATGGCTTCCGAACTGGTAATAAAAATATTGTTTAAATCAACCGGCGTCTCCCCCGCTGCGAAAATTACTTCAACTGGTACCGTCGTTGTTAACCCTATCTTACTCATAATCGCTGTCTACTCCTTGTTCCATTCCCTCTTTAACAAAACAAGCGTCCTATTCATCTCATTGTGCACGATCATATAGCCTTCATCCACGCCCATACCCGGTTTAGCCAACAATTGATCCGGGCGGGTGGCAAGGGATACATGCACAGCAGTTCGAGCTCCTGAATCTGTTTCATTACAGGATCCACCAACATAGGCACCTACGCCGTACTTCTTGGCATAAATTACTGCTTCAATCGTGTTCTGAATCCCCCCTAGATCCGGAGTCTTAATTTGAACCATGTCAGCAGCTTGAGCATCTACAAACTTAACAATATCTTCATAGGTATTGCACCATTCATCCGCCACGATTTCCACCTGAACTCCTCGAACCCTTAAAGCGTCGCGCAAGGCTTTGAGTTGTTCAATCTGACTGATTAAACTTCCGGCATCCATGGGTCCTTCGATTCTTAGATGCAAGGGGGCAGCTGCTTTTTCTAACTTGGCGAAGTAGTCTACCATTCTATCCACATTATCTTCAAAGGCAATTCCAATCGTACCATAAACGTCAATGTGCAAAACTGGACGATATTCCTTGCTTCCCAGCGACAGAACTCGGTTTCTAAGCCACTCCACATACTCCAAAAGCAGTTCTCCATTTTTGCCCAACTTCGTCTCAACATGGTTAATCAAGGCATGGGGTAACACCCCGGCACGTTTAATAATTGCCTTATCCGCATTATCATAGCGATCATCTCCGGTTTGAGTAAAAATTGGTACAGGCTCCAGAATCATCGGAAGATGATATTCCTTAAGTATGACTTCTGTCATCGTCTTTTTCTGAGCTTTAGCCACACCAGCTAGAATTGCTTGGCTTACCCCATAACGGATGGCAGTATGATAGCGCTCCCCATTCGGACGTCTCAAATTCTCAATCCTATCCACTAAGTTTTGGAAGGAATCCAATTGCTGACCAATAAGCATAGGCGCAATCTCTTCTAGAATAATGGGTATAAAATCCTCTGCCAAAAAAAGCGGATCCCGACCACCCGCACCAGAATATTGGACAGCAGCGCAATCCCCCGATGCCACTTGGCCATCCTCCAGGATTAACATAACAGAAATTGACTCACCCCGTTGACGAACCGCCTTAAATCCTGACGTTTGCGGCTCCCCGTTGTAAGTAAACCCATCATGAGTAGCACCAGATTTAATCGCTAGTTGGTCATCAAAATAAAAACCCGTAAGCCCTGGCGAAGCAATGACATCTACGATTTTCATTATATGTAGCCCTCCCTCCATGAGTCTTCTCTTCTAATGCTAACCCCTTGGCCGCCCAACGAGCATCCCTTTCCCAATCGCATATATGTCATCGATCACCATCTGGAAGGATGGATCTCGATCCTCATCTCGCCCACGCTGGGCAATTCGCTCTCGATGAAACTCCTTGATCGTCTCATCAAAGGGGATATTACCGAAATCCAAGAGCCTCACAGCACCTGTGGTATCCCGGGCGGGGAGAATCTTACCCGCATTATAACGGCTCGGTGCAAACGGGACATCAATCACACCGGCTTGAAATGCTCGGACGGTCCCGACCGCAGCATCTCCCTCGCCTAGTTCGAGGACCCGATCCAGAATAGCCCTTGTCTCCATCAAAATCATAGTCTCTTCCAAGGCTAACTCACCGGTCATGGGCAGAGTTTGGTCTTTTAACATGTTTAAGACTTGCTTCGTGGCACGTAGGCCTGCTGCGTTAGCCTCTTTAGTAGGAATGCCCAGTGCTTCGTGGGGAGTTTTTACAATCACTTTAGAAACTTTGGCTAAGGCTGCGGTCACTGCCCCCCACGAAATAACTCCAAAGGCCTTAGCCTCATCTTGCGGAAAACCACCCATCCATTGATGAAAGACCGTAGTAATCATTACCTTTGGATAGCCTAGTTTTGCTAAGTACTCTTCTGCCAGATTAGGCAGCGTATGCAGAGCAGCGACGTCTTGAATGAGATTACCGCATTGACCGTAACCAAGGGTCAAGCTGCGAACTCCCTGCGCAACTGCCAGGATCCCTTCCAGAACTGCCACTGCATGGGAAATGGCAGGTGGAACAAGCGTCCCGGTTAACGGTCCAAAGGGCTCACGGTTAATTTTGACACCTTGCTCCTCGTAGAGCCCGATCAGGCGGTCGACATACTGCCAGTATTTGATCGTACTTTCTATAGAAACGTCTTTAGAATAGGGAATGTTATAAGAAATTCCGCCCCCTTCGTAGTCCGTAAAGCCACCGGCGATCGTCACCTCGGCAAGTAGCCGCGCATCCGGAGTTCCATGCCGGACTTGGATCGGTACTTGAACACTTTCGACCACGCGCCGACAAGACGCCACCCCATGGTTGACTGCTGGAAATCCATTCAGCATTGAGCGTCCGATAGCCGCACTTTCTTCCATACCTGCTTGTGCTTCGGTGTAACGGTTTTGCCGGGTATAGGAATCGATCGTGGATGGCAGAAAATCTGCGCCTCCTTCATCTTGCAGGAAACGCAACAATTCAATATGCTCATTAAGCAGAGCTACGCCGGCACGAGGTTGAGCAAATGTGATCCCTTGAGCTTTTCCCTCGGCTAGCTTCTCAGCAAAGATTTTGCTTTTAGGTAATGATTTTTGATACGCTACCGCTTCCTCAAAGTTAACATCCTTACCTGTTTCCCATTGCCCCAAAACTTCCAGCCGCTGGCGCTGAAACTCTTCTGCGTCCATTTGTTTAACCGTTAATTCCATTTCTAAAACCCCTCCTACTAAAGTTTGACGATATATTTCTTCATAATCCTGAGCGCGGCGAGGGGTGCTACTTCACGAAGCAACCCCATTGCTGCTAAAATGTACTCTTTATCTAAGTAAAAGACCGCGTTTTGAGGTTTGAGAAGCGTAGGTTCCTCTGTGTTAAAAACTGCTCCTCGCAAGATACCCAAAGCATCAGGGTGGTGAAGGAGGACCCCTCCCGTCCCGATCACCACAGGTAGCGGCGTTAAATCCTTGCCATGCTGCACATAAGTCGCACCGAACGGAGTATAAACTACCTCAATCGTTCCGACATGACGGTCTACAGCCAACCCTACAGCCACTCGGCCCATAGCCACATCGAACTTGACTTCTTCCTCTGATTGAGGAATTCGCCAAGGATCTTCTTTACATAAACTTAATTGGAATTCAATTTGATCTTCTGCCCAACCCAGGTAGTCGCTCAAGCGTCGACCGGCGGCCTCCACTAACGCCTCTGAACTGTAGCGCATCCCCAAGTCGCCCTCAACCGTTCGCTTGGCATAAGGTTCTGGTAACCCTTTCAGCATAACGCTGGGTTTACTCGGGTCCCCCCTGGCAATCGAATACACATCCGTCGTAGCCCCCCCGACATCCACAATCATGAGTTCGCCCATCCCCTGTTCAGAACCATGTCCCTGAGCCAGAAGTTCTGCTGCTGAAAGCACCGCCGCTGGTGTCGGCATCATAATCCGTTCCAGAAATTCCTCGGCTGTGTCTAATCCCTTGGCCTGAATGATGTGGGTTAAGAACACATCCCTAATCGCTAAACGGGCAGATTCTACTGACAAGACGCCGAGCTCTGGCATCACATTGTCTGCTACAACTACAGGACTATGCCGTTTGCGCAGGATTTCTGCAGCCTGGGCAGCCGCTACCTTATTTCCCGCAATCACAACAGGAAGGCTTTGGGGAAGCTTGCCCAGCATTTCTGCATTTTTTAAGAGGACTTCCTTATTACCCCCATCCGTTCCTCCCGCTAACAAGAGGATATCTGGTTTATAACTAATAATTCTATTCAGATCAGCTGGCGTCAGTTCGTAGCTAAAAACTTGAAGCACTCGAGCACCCGCTCCGAGGGCTGCTCGTCTGGCTGCTTCGGCAGTAAGTTCTTTAACCAACCCACTGGCAATCATTTTTAACCCACCGGCCGCACTACTGCAAGCCAGCTTGCGAGCAAAATTCCAACCGCCTGCAGGCTCAGGAATCTGAGCTAAGGCTGCCTTTAAACCCTCCATAATACTAGTTTCAATGGTTGTACCCGCTCTGGCCGTCCCCACTATCTCCTCCGAATCAAGGTCTACAATGGTCACTTTCGTAAACGTACTGCCAAAATCTATGAGAAGGACTGCTTGCAAGGTCCGTTCCCCCCCTTTAATCCACTCCTAAATACCTAAATCTTTACGTAAATCCTCGATCGGTGTCTCTGGCATCGTTCCTGGTGGATAAACCCGGTCAAAACCCATCGCTAAAAATCGTTCTTTGACAGATTCAAAGTCCTGTTTCCCACATACCAAGTTACCTCCGACATACATACGAATATTACCTATTCCTGTCTCCTGACACTTCTCACGCAAACCTCGGCAATCCATTTCCCCGTGTCCGTACAGAGATGAAACCAGCAAAACATCGGCATTCGTTTCGATGGCTGCATGGATGAACTCTTCCTGAGTCGCGAGTACTCCAATATTGATCACTTTAAACCCCGCTTGTGTAAAGGCATAATCCAAGATTCGATTTCCCACAGCATGAACATCCGCTCCAATGACCCCTAAGACCAAGGTTTTTTGTTCCAAAATCCATTCCTCCTGGTCGCTTTCTTTCTTAAATTACTCCCCTAAAACCTCACTCACCTAAAATGACTTGTTCTACATGATCGATCTGTTCTTGGAGGAGTGTATTACCCACTTGCCGAAAAAGCCCTGGATCTCCACTCACAAAATAACGAGCCCGCCAATGTTTTTTCCCTAAGACCGATGAAGTAGGTGACTCAATCAATCCCGATCGTTCCCAATCGTCTAGATGCTGAAGTAATATCTCAAGCTCTTTGACCACTGCCAAAGCTGGGTCCACAATCAACACATCTTCTCCCAAGGTCTCCCTGATGACGGATTCAAGAAAAGGATAATGAGTACATCCCAGAATAAGAGTATCCACACCCGCCGCTTTTAACGGAGCTAAATAAGTTTTGGCAATGCCACGTGCTTCTGCTGAATTCGCCAAACCAGCTTCAATTAAAGGTACAAAGAGAGGGCAACCTTGAGCTTTAACTAAGGCGATAGCCTGTTCTCCTTGCTGCCAAGCGTCTCTAAGTTCTAAGTCATCAGGTAAGCTTCCTTTTGCCAGGGCTCGACTCACCCCGGACGCATAGGCTTTGCTGCGCACGGTAGTTTCCGTCGCAATCAGCCCTATTCTTCCAGCGATAGTTTTTTCCACTGCCAAGCGTGCTCCCGGTTCGACCATACCAACCATTGGGATATCAAATCGATCTCGTAGAATAGGAAGCGCGGTTGCCGAACTGCTATTACAAGCTACGACAATCACCTCTGCCCCTTGTCCGATCAGAAACGTGACAATCTCTTCTCCAAAACGGATTAATTCCTCTCGAGAGCGGTTTCCATAGGGTACCCGGGCAGTATCTCCATAATAAACGATTCGGACATCGAGTAATCGCTCCAGAATCTCTTTCATCACGGTAAGACCACCCACTCCCGAGTCGAACATTCCGATTACGCGCTGCTTTTTCAAAACTTCTCCCCCTTTAATTCCAGCAAAAGTCCTCTTATGAGATTAAGACTCCCAGCATCCGGTTCAAAGCGAAACTCGATACACTCCATATTTTGCGGGAGCACTTTTTCAACCCGGAATCGAAGCCTCGGAGCTAGGATTACGGCTCCACATTCCGGCAAAACCTGATTTAACCTCGCCTCATCTGGTTGAATTAGGGTTTTCAGCACTGGGTACAAACCGGCTTGCCTAAGCGCCCCTTTAACTTTTTCAGCAAATTGCTGACTTTCACAGACTAAAGCTAATCCACGCCCCATGGATAACTTGGCAATACGCACAATCGTATCCAGTTTGGGCTGCATAGAAATCCCCAAGATTGGGATGCCCAGTTTACCCAGAAGAATCTTGACTTCCGCAAGATGAGTCACTCCCGTGATCGCCATATCCATTCCGGCCAAACGATCCTGAGCTCGCGGGGATTCCTGGAGTTCAGAAAGCAAGATCGGTAAAAGGCTTACTCCTGAACCGAGATTCCAATTGACTTCCACAAGTTGTTCAGGGTTCGTGACGAGGAAAGCCACTTTCAGTCGTGAAAGAAGCTCTTTCTTTTCCATTCCCCGTACATGAACAAACGACACAAAGTCATCGATGGAAAACCCGAGTCCAACTGCCTCTTCCATGGCCAAATCAACGATCCGGAGGACTTTCTCCTTTCGACCCTCCTGCTGAAGGATTTGCGAAGTATCCTCAACGAAGGTCCCTTTACCCCTTGCCGAACTTAAAATCCCTTCACTCTCCAGTTCCTTATAAGCTTGGCTGACAGTATTTCGGCTAACAGCTAAACTTTTGGCCAACTCCCGTTCTGGTGGAAGTTTCATCCCTGCAGTCCAAATCCCTTGGGTAATTCGTTGTCGGATCTGCTCCTTAAGCTGGATGTAATACGGTACTCCGCTTTTTCGATCCAAATCCATTAATATCCCTCTTCTCTTATTCCTGAAATCCTTGTTATAGAAAACTAAGCAGAGTTTTAATCGTTCTATTTGGCTTAATCCTTTTTGGTCTGGTTAATTAGTCCAATAACTATTATACTTCTCTATTCTTTAGGGTATTCCTTCTTTGGCTAGGTCCTATCAATAAATATTATGAGTAACTTAGTAGTTAGTGATACACTTCTTCCTTTTCAACGTATGAGGAAGAAAGATATCGATCATTCACAGGAAAATCGATCCTACATCTTATGAAATGATTTATAATCTTGTATAGAGAATATTGAACAAAATGGGGCAGTAACAAACTTCTTTAACTAGTTTGTTACTGCCCCTTGGTTATGCTTCCCTACTTCGTTGTTTAAGTTGTTTAGTTATTTAAGTTTTTAGTGGTTCAATATTTGCTGGAGTTGTTGCTCGAGATAATACGAGACTCCACTATTATTGCCTACAACTGCTGACTTTGAAATATACCCTTTATTGAAAAGCAAGAAATAGTTCAGACTCGATGGAACGGTATTTGGAGGGAGCATTGCAACAAAGCCTCCTTTTTTAGCTGCTAATGCGGCTGTTAACAAAGCGCCCGCATAGGGGTTTCCCGAGTTAACATCATCCTGACGAACTAGCCCTGATGTAAAGTAAAGCGGGGACTGAGGAACCTGCGAGTTGTTGAAAAGATTTTGAAAGATGATATTCTGAGTATCGTAACGGTCATATCCACCCCAACGTTTGACTAAATACTTAGCCTGTAGCTCATCTTCCACGGAATCACCAATAACGGCTGTCCCGCCAAGCAAAATAACGTTACTAGCCTTGAGATCTGTCAATGCCTGAATTGTAGAAGGAGGCAGTTGATCTCTATCTGTAAGCAAAATCGGGCTCCCTTGCTCCGCAGCAAAAGCGCTGATCGCGATGGCATCTGGGATTGCATGCCCATTGGCAATATATACGGTGCGAGTGAGATCAATCCCTACATTAGAGGAGATAAGCGCAGCCGTATCATATCCTTGTAATCCAGCAATCCGAGTAACAGTAAACTCGTTACTCAAGGTATCCTGGATGCCTTGCGAAATTGCGACTGTTCCACCGACGATGTAAACATACTGAGCGCCCAAAGTACGAATTGCGGCCAAAGTCCGATCATCTAACTTTGTCGATTTTGTCATTAGAATCGGCGCATCGAGCCTTTTAGAGAGTGGGGCCGCAGCAAGAGCATCAGAGAATTGATCATCTCGTGCCAGAATCACATAAGGAGCCCCCATCGTCCAACCGCTTTGGGCAACCTCAACTGAGAGAGCAACATTATCTTCCGCCGTCCCTCCAATACGCGCATTTTGAGTATAGGCAGGAACTACCGGGATCGAACCGATCACATGACCGGCGAAAACGATGTTCGCTGAACCATATAGAGAGGGTGTCATACTAAACGTAAACGTCCCATCACTGAGAGTTGTAAAAGATACTGCGGATGCCCCAAGTAGCGTTCCGTCTACAGTTCCAGATTTACGGCCCAATGGGTTGCCTTCCGTATCCGTTACCTTAACTCTAATAGTATTATTCTTGTTGATAACAAGAGAATCTGTAATAATTGTCGTAGCATTCAGCACTGTAATAGTTCCAGCGGCTAAAGCTGTACCCGAAGCTCCTTGGCGTATAACTAACTGATACTCACCAGCAGTTTCTAACGTAACGTTGGAAATCGTATAATGTCCTGCTGACCCAGAAACTTGAAATAACTTATCAACTCCCTGAGCATCTGTGATGGTAGCGCTTCCCACAGATCCAGTAAAAGGGTCGGACTTATTATCCCAAAGTTGAACATTTATATTACCTGCTTCTCCGGCAATCAGTCTAGAATCTTCGCTGGTCGCAAAGTTGAGCCAGCCGAGCCATGTACTAGGATCATCACTCGTGGCCGCTGAAGCCACCCCCGGAATCATTCCCAACAGCAAAAATACCATCATCAGTAAACTCAAAACCTTTTGGGTCTGCTTCCTTTTCCCCATATAATATTTCTCCTCCCTAATTTCGGCTATCCTCCGCAAGTCAGTGCAAGTCAGGGACGGTTCTTCACTTGCATTCTTTCTGACACTCAATAAACCGTGCTCCGCTTGCAACTCCTTATCCTGCTTAACAGTTCTTCGAGTTCCTTAGATCAAATGCAAGTCGTTCCTAGCACCGTCTGACCAGAAACTAAGGGACATTACTAAGTGAACACATCAGTGAAGTTCACGGTAAAGCGAGTGCTGATGCTGAAGCATTATCACGCCTAGGTTCACATCTTGCGCTACCCAGAGGTTGGCAGTGATAGCTTCAGCATCCAACGAGCGAGTGAACGTGAACGTGTGTGAACGTGCAATGGCCCCTTACTTTCAAAGACCTTATTCGTATCTTAAAGCATCAATCGGGTCCATTGCCGCGGCCTTTCGTGCCGGGAAGACCCCGAATATAATGCCGATTGCGGCAGAGAAGCCAAAAGCCATCAACACTGAGGACACGGAAATACTGGTATCCATTGCTAAGGCCTTTCCTGCCAGGCTTGATCCTCCATAACCTAGGGCAATGCCTATACCTCCACCTAAGATACTGAGTACGACCGCTTCGATGAGAAACTGCATGAGAATATCCCCGCTTTTTGCCCCGATGGCTTTCCGGATTCCAATCTCTCGGGTTCGTTCGGTGACTGAAACGAGCATGATATTCATGATGCCAATTCCCCCGACCAACAGGGATATGCCTGCAATCCCGCCCAAGAGCATGGTTAAGGTTTGGGTGACACTTTGCATGGTTGCTAACATATCAGCCTGATTCTGTACCCTAAAGTCGTTATCTTTGCCCTCCTGGATCTTATGAGTTTTTCGCAACGTTACCGTAATCTCATCTTGTGCTGTTTGCATAAGGTCCTCGGAGGAGGCCGAGACTAAAATATTTCGTAAGGTTTTCCTGCCGATTAAACGCGCCTGAACGGTTGTGATAGGTGCTGTAATCATATCGTCACTGCTCTGAAATCCGGTAGACCCTGTAGCCGTTGTCACCCCAATGACTTGAAAGGGTACGTTATTTATTTTGATGTTCTTGCCAATGATATTAGCGTTGGCATCCCCCATGAGATTTTCCACAACCGTCGGACCGAGCACTGCGACCCTTGCACTGCTATTCACGTCCGCTTCCGTGATATAACGACCACGGGCCATTGTGACATTTTTAATTATTTCATAGCCCTCTGTGGTACCGATGATGCTCGTAGAGGTATTTCCAGAACCTAAGACCACTTGCGCATTAGTACTAGAAAGCGGGGCTACCGCTTTAACGGCAGATCCTTCCGCAATCTTGTCAACATCGGTCATGCTTAAGCTGACTGAGCTACCTGCCCCCCCATTAACCCCTCCGGAATTTGATTGTCCCGCGCTAATAGTAAGTAGATTCGAGCCCATGCCCTGAATCTGGGAAGTGATCGAAGCGGTTGCCCCATTTCCTATTCCGACCATGGCAATCACAGCCGCCACTCCGATAATAATTCCCAGCATGGTCAAGGCTGACCGCAGCTTATTAGCTCGCAAAGCCCTAAGAGAGACTCGGATACTTTCTAAAAAGTTCACTCTGCCACTCCTTCCTCGAGGACCTGGGCTTGTGCTTTACGAGGATTTTTTACCTTTTCGTCCCCTTCAATGTGACCGTCACGGAAACGCACAATTCGCTCAGTAAATTCAGCAATATCTGGTTCGTGCGTTACAATAATAATCGTATTTCCTGAGGCATGCAGTCCCTGAAAGATCGCCATGACCTCTTCACTGGAGCGACTGTCCAAGTTCCCAGTGGGCTCATCCGCTAAAATGATAGCTGGCTTAGTCACGAGCGCTCGAGCGATGGCCACTCTTTGTTGCTGCCCACCCGATAGTTCTTTGGGACGGTGATGAATCCGATCACCCAGGCCCACTGATTCTAAGGCAGCGATGGCACGAGAACGTCTTTCTTTACCTCCCATTCCTGCATAGAGCATGGGTAGTTCGACATTTTCGACAGCCATGGTTCGGGGCAGAAGATTAAAGCCTTGAAAGACAAACCCAATCTTGCGATTGCGAATGACGGATAAATCATCACCACTGGCCTTCGCGACATCGGTACCGTCGAGATAATACTCACCTTCTGTCGGTGTATCCAGGCATCCTAAAATATTCATCATCGTCGACTTGCCCGAACCCGAGGGTCCCATAATGGCTACAAATTCACCGGCTCCTACGTGAAGGTCCACCCCACCTAAAGCCGCAACTTTTATATCACCGTTAGCATAGATCTTTTTGATTCCTTTGAGATTTATCAAATAATACTCCTCCTGACGTATCCGTCAAAGCAAGTTTAACTGAGTATTCCGTGCTGCCACCTTTGAACGACAATCCATTTGTCTGGTTCGAGCTGCAGGAACTATCAAATTATTTATCTCGGAGGACTACCCATGGTCGCCCTATTTCCGCCGCCGCCTAAACTAAATCCACCGGTAGTTGCTTTAGTTGTTGCCGACGTACTAACCGCGGTGACAACTTCTTGCCCCTCTTTGATACCGCTTTTAATTTCTACATTAGTTCCATCATCCAAACCAAATTCCACCGGGATAAATTGCAGACTTGCTCCGTTTTGTGCACCACTACCAGAGTTCGCCGCGCTCTGAGAATTTGTTTTCGGTTTAGTGTCTGAAGCTATTTGTCCATTACTACCTTCAGCCGAAGTCGCGGGAACCGTGACGCCTTTTTGAGTCCCTCTGGTTTTGATCGCTTCACTAGGTACCGTCAGCACATCTTTAGCTTCTGCTACAATAATGTCAAGATTAGCATTCATCCCTGAACGAAGTTTATCGCTGGCCTGTTCTACAGAGACTGTGACTTTAAACGTTGTAACATTGGAAGCTGTCGTCCCTTGAAGGGCCACTAAGCTCACAATCCCACTGCTATGTTCATCCGGGTACGCGTCAAGGGTGATATCCACTTTCTGACCAACTTCCACCTGCGCAATATCCGCCTGATCAATCATCGCCTCTACTTGGAAATTGCTTCCAGTCGGAGTAAGGGTAATGATTGAATTATCGTTGGTATATTCGTACAGTTGAAGTGGTGAACTGACAACCGTGGCGTCTGTTGGTGCAATTATTGTGGCATTTATTAAATCGGTTTGTGCACTGGCAAGCTGGACCTGTGCTATGGCAATACTGGCTTGTGCCGATTGAAGATCTCCGGATTTTGGTCCATCCGCTTGTTTATCGACTTGATATTGAGCCGACGTTACATCCGCCTGAGCAGAAGATAAGGCGAGAGCAGCTCCTCCATTTTGGGCATTTTCAGCCGTGGTTAAAGCAGCTATGACTTGGGCCAATGAATTTTGCGCAGATTGTAGGGATGACGTATTTCCACTCTGCTGAGCCTTGGCTAAGGCATCACTCGTCAGTTTAACATTCTGATTGGCCAGTAAGACCTGGTTTGCTAAATAACCAGGATCAGCATTTTGCTGAGCGGTGGTTAAATTCTGTAGTGCTTTAGCTAGAGCTGCCTCAGCCTGGGCTTTCGTTTGAGCATTGAATCCATCTTGAAGAATTTGAAGTTTAGATTGAGCGGATGTTAGGTTTGCCTCTTGTTGTAACACGGCGGTCTGAAGCTTGGTATCATCCATCTTCGCCAGCACTTGCCCGGCTTTCACGGAATCACCCGGTTGGATATTAAGTTCCACGATCCGCCCCTTTTCTGGAAAAGTCAAAGGAATCGAGTGGGGAAAGCTAACCGTTCCAGTTGCTGTAATCAGTTTGCTCACGTTTCCCATTTTTGCTTTCGCAGTAATGTTGGAGGCCACAGCGGGTTTTGCTGTGAACTTTTTATAACCCCAATATCCGCCTCCCATGACCAAGACCCCTATGACACCAATTGTCACCCATTTTTTATTCATACTCTTGCTCCTTTTCTCCCGACTTGCTCTAACGCTCTAAGCCTCTCATTGTCTGCCTTCAGTTTCTTCATTTCAAGCTTAATTTTATCCTCTAGCGTTAACTCTTCTCTATCTTTCTTCCTGCCCCTTCGATCCTTCAGAGCATCTAATGCAGCTACTCTACGATCTTCATTCTTAGGGCGTAAGGCCGATTATCTCATTTCTCATAAAAGACAGTAATCTAAATGACGCCACTGAATAATTCTTGCTAAGAATAACACAGTCTTATGGTCAAAGAACGAAGAACATCTTAAGATCTTGTTAAGGCGTTACTTCTATATAGCTTTTGGTTTTACGGGCAATGTAATCTTAAAACGGCTTCCGACGCCAGATTTGCTCTCGACTTGAATGGAGCCACCATGGGCCTGAATAAACTCCCGAGCGATAGCAAGTCCTAGTCCTGTTCCTCCGCTCTCCCGCTCTCGAGCTTTATCTACACGATAAAAACGGTTAAAGATATACTCCAGTTCTTGTTCTGGAATACCCTCTCCAGAATCTTCAACAATGACTTGTACCCAGTCACTGGAACATAAACCATCCGCTTGTTTGGTGATTTCCGCTCTTTCTGCTTTTTCTCCCTTGCGTCGGAAAACATCCCGCAAGCGATGCTTGCTCTCCGTGATGAGTGTTCCGTCATCGACAGACCTTTCAGCCTCGTCGAGTAATAAACGGAGAGATCCGCCAGGTGGCGTATGCAAAAGAGCATTCCCAATTAAATTAACCAAGACTTGGGTCAAACGATCTGGGTCGCCAATAATTTCTGGGGCATACCCTATAATTTCAACAGTTAACTTTCGTTCTTCAAATTCAATGGCAAACTGTTCAGTTATTCGTTCCAATAATAGCCTGAGATTAACTGTTTTAAAAGCCATCGGTAGTTTACCGGCTTCTGCTAGGCTTAACTGCTGAAGATCCCGAACCAAGCGAATGAGTCGCAGAGTCTCATCCTGAATGGGAAGAATAGTTTCTGGTGTAGAGGGGAGAACCCCTTCCTGAATCGATTCTAATTTCCCGAGAATGACCGCCAGAGGAGTTCGCAATTCATGAGCAATATCTGCCACCATGTTGCGCCTTACTTCCTCATTGCGGGTCAATTGTTCCGTCATCCGGTTGAAGTCTTGGGCCAAGATCGCTATATCTCCGTTGCCCTCCACGTTAACTCGTGAGGAAAGATCTCCTTTCCCTACCTTCCGGACGGCTTCCATCAAATGGTTTAAGGGCTTTGTAAAATGACGAGTCAGTAGCATCCCCAAAAGAAGTGCCACTAGAGACGTGATAACCAAGCCGATGAGCATGGCTTGAACGATCGAGGTTCCAATGGTCTTGGCAAGTTTAGTATTACTGGCATTGATAAGGCGATTATCTTGCCAGTAATAGCCCACTGTCTGATTTTTGACTTTGATTTCAGTCCATAGTTTTGTGATTTTTGTGTCTGAAGGAAATTGGGAAAGATGTCTCCCAACGTCTTTATTTAGTGAGTCACTGACAACTTTACGGTCTAAATCAAACACCCAAAAGCGTGGGATTTCGCGGGGAGGTCGAAAATTAAACTTTGAATCCGGCAAAATCAAAATTCGCACCGATTCATTTTGCCCTATCATGGCCCCAAATCTTCGTTCAGGCTCCTCAATAATTTTCTTTACGTAGCCTTGAACTCCACCCCAGCTACCATGCGCCTCATAATAACCACTTAAGAGCCGATTCCAACTCTCGCCATAGGCTTGCTGTACATAAGTTTCAGCATGTCCGAGTAAAGCTTGGGTCGATACTAAGGCAATTGTAGTAAAAACAATCGCCATGAAGAAAACCATACTTATGAGTGCGATAATAAACTTACGCCGCAGGGTCACAGGTCTTCACCAAACCGATACCCTACCCCAAATACTGTTTCTACATATTTGGGGTCGCTTGGATTATCTTCTATTTTCTTGCGCAAATTTGAGACATGAGTATCAATCGAGCGCTCATAATAGAGATATTCCTCCCCCATCGCCTGACGCAAGAGTTGCAAACGGCTATAAACCGTACCAGGACGTGAAGCAAGCAAATGGAGAATATTGAATTCCGTAGGGGTTAAAAATATCTCCTGCCCCCTTTTCTGTACTTTATGACTTGAGACATCCAGACTCAGTTCGCCTCGAATTAAGAGGGAAGAGGTTGTTTCCTGTGAAGTTCCAGAGGAACGCCGTAGTACAGTTTTGATCCGTGCCGCCAATTCCCGCAGGCTAAAAGGTTTGACAATATAATCGTCCGCACCGAATTCTAAGCCCAAGACGCGATCGATTTCTTCAGATTTTGCAGTTAGCATTATGATTGGGATCGTACTTGTCTCACGCAAGCGTTTGCACATTTCCAGTCCACTCATTCCAGGAAGCATCCAATCCAACAGCACTAGATCTGGTTTTTCCCGTTCAATGAGCTGCATGCCATCAAGACCGTTGACCGCCGTTAAGACCATAAATCCTTCCCGGGAAAGGTAATCTTTAACGAGGGTTAATATTTCTGGTTCATCATCCACTAAAACTAGTTTCATAAGCGTTCGGCGAGAGCACCCCCTATCGTCTTCAGCGGGTAGTCATCGCCTTCTCTCCTTACTGTTGTAATTTGTACCTTCTCATAAGTATAGCGGTAAAATTTCTGATGTAGTTAAGGAAGTTCTCAAGATTTTATGGAGATTTCAAGAATCTATTATAATAAGAAGAATACCCTCGCTTAAGCTATCTTAAACGAGGGCAATTTTTACGACTATTTCAACTCCATCCGCTGGGTCAGGAGATGCAAACCATGTAACAATTCTTCGTATTCCTCATCTGTATAATCCCTAAGCACTTCCCCGAGGAAGTTCTGGCGCTCTGCAATCACTGCTTCAAGAACTTGATTTCCTCTCGCCAATAAGTGCAGCTTGACTACTCTTCGATCTTTGTCATCCCGCACCCGTTCAACAAGTTCAGACCGTTCCATCCTGTCAGCTAAGTCAGTCGCTGTGCTGCAAGCTACAAATAAGTTCTTACACAAATCTCCCATCGTTAAGGACCCAAATTCTCGAATGGTTAAGAGTGCATTGAACTGAAGTGCAGAAATCTCCATGTCCATTAGAATCGATCGACCGCGCTTGAACAAAATAGTATCGGCCTGTCTTAAGGTTTCCTCTAACTGTTTTGTCAATTCTTCGGTAGGTGCCATCTTTCATGTCCCCCCATTAGCCATTTAATTTATTTTAACATAAATTAGCAGCTTGTACATCACTAAATATCACGAAGGGAGTTGGGGGAACGGAAAACGGCCCCTGGGTCCATTAAATGGAACCAAGAACCGTTGTTGCGTCCTCACGGACCGTCACCCTCTTAGGTGGAGCTAGGGGGGAAATTGAAGAGGTTGATTGAGCTGGGAGAATTAGGAAGTGCTCCGTTACTGAGGCTACTACTACTTGGTACAACTACCCCTAAGCCAGAGGCGTTGTTAGTCCCTAGACTTGGGACAGATGTGTTTTCAGAAACAGCCCCTTTAACTAGGCTCGCTTTGTATTTTAGCTGTGACGCATCGATTATCCCATACTTGGTAATAGGCTTTCCCTCGATACGAATCTGGACTTGGCTGATCGTCGAAAACTGGGTCAAGGTGTTGACGAGTCCGTATAGTGCCACTTCTGGGGAAACCTTAGAATTTGAGATAAGAAACTCTTTACTTAAATCGACAATAACGACACTGTCCTTAATCGCTATATCCAAAAGAGTTGTGGCTGTAGAAACAGAATTCTGCATTTTCCCTTTTGCAGTTGGTCCTTTCAACCACTGATTAACCGTCTCTCTCGCTAAGCTTACCGTTTTAGGCAACATTCGTTCTTCTTTTACCAGAAATTTCCCAGTTACATCCGCAAAATAAAGCGCTACCGTTTTTCCCTCACTAGGGATTGTTGTTGCAGGAAGGCTTGCGTTTTTATCCCCACTCACACCGATCCAATCTGCAATAGAACTTGAGTTTCCCTCCTTTTGGACTAACTTCTCTAGCGTTCCACAGCCTGTCACAAGAATTATGCTGAGGAAAACAACCCCAATCATTAAACGATCACGGACCTTTAGTCTCATTTTTCCTGCCCCTTCCTCAGACGGATTTTTAGGATAGTTTAGTAAATCACTTCTTAAATTAACTTATGCTTTGTTTGTAAATATAGTACAAGTTCTTACTTACCGTGAACTAAAGAGAAGCCGTTAGGGCCTAAATGCCTTAACAGCTTCTCCTCATTTATTTATAAAATTATATTGAGCGAAGACAACCCGATCGTTGTATAATGCATGGCTGTGAGCCATAAATATGGATATCGTGATGTTGTAGAAAGGAGCTCCTCCCGATGCATGAGATGTCTGAAATTCTCTGGATAAGTATGATTGCTGGGCTGGCAACTACGTTTGGAAGTCTACTTGTTCTCGTGTTTGGCAAGCCAAAAGAGCGCATCCTAGCCTCCTTCTTAGCCGGGGCTGGAGGGGTGATGCTGGCGGTCGTGTTCGTCGATTTGCTTCCGAATGCTTGGAAGATCGGACCCCCACTTCAAGTCGGTTTCGGAATTTCCCTAGGTATCCTCTTCATGTACCTTGCTGACAATCGTCTCAATACTTCAGATAACAGGCTCCCTTTATCTCGACGTCAACGTTTAAAAAGGATCGGTCTTCTGATCGCGACGGGAATCGCGCTTCACGATATCCCTGAAGGCATGGCTATTGCCGTCAGCCAAGAAGCTGCACCAGGCTTAGGCTTCCTTATCTCAATAGGTATTACGTTGCACAATCTCCCGGAGGGAATGGCCACGACCGCACCGTTAATCATGGCCCGCATTCGTTGGTGGAAAATTCTCCTCCTCAACATTGGAATTGCCTTTTTCACCCCGCTCGGTGCCTTGCTCGGACTCTTCGCCCTCGCAGGTGTGAAAAACTCTCTCACGTTTTTTCTATCCTTTGCCGCAGGTGCGATGCTGTTTCTCGTTTTTTCTGAACTGTTGCCCCTCTCCCGCGAACGGCACCCTCATTATGCACTGTTGGGTGGAACCGTGGGATTTGTTTTATTTGCGTTGATTAGTATATTGCTGCCGGCTTAGAGAGGAAGTGGGAGGAAGTGTCTTAGCACGTTCGCACTCGTTCCATTGCTATTCGCTTGAGGATATGGCTAAAACTCAAAACCTCTGGGCTTTCTGCATGTGAACCGTTGAGTTTCTTAACGCTATATCCTCTGCGCTCATTGACGCAATTCCTCTCACATGCTCTCTAAGCTAAGAAACTTCCTCTGGGCTTGTGGGTCGGCGAGGGTTTGGAACGTGTTAGTTCTTCGAAGAGGCTGTTTGCGTTTATGCAAGCTTGAGGACGGTTCTCGGACTTGTACTCGACTTGTACGATTTGCGAGTGCTCTCTCACGCAAGGAGGGTTATTCTTACTTTAGAATTCGTGCAGCATAGTCCCCCATTGCTTTGTATCCCTTGGCATTAGGATACTTCCCATCTATGGTTAAGCCATCTAAGTATTTTCCCTCCGTGTCAAACAGCACAGTTGAAAAATCTAACATCAGGATTTTTTGCTCCTGAGCGTAAGTCATTTCCCATTCTCTTGTTTCTTGAATACTTTTTTGAACCCCGGGATACCCGATCGGAAGGGCCAGGACAGGGATGATATGATTTGATTTGGCCTTTTCCACGATTCCAGTTATATTAGTTTGGACGTCTTTGAGAGGCACTTCCTGAAGGGCATCTCCAATTCCTGCGAAGATAATAACCCTACCTGGCTTCTCTGCCACAACGTCAGTGTCAAACCGATCAAGTAGGTCTTTCGCTGTTTGTCTCACTTTTCCCTTATTGACCACAGTTACCTCTAGGACCTCCGCTGTACGTTGAGTCCAGGAATTCGCCGGATCTAAGGGATATCCTAAGGTAAATGAATCTCCCAAAGCGACTATCTTTGAATTGCTCAGCGTTGGTACAGTATTGGTTACCGTAACCCCAGGTACCGTTTCTCCCACAGGAACTTTGCTACTTGGACCCCATAATCCAAAATATCCTGTGGTCAATACAATTAGAGCTAGCGCAACTGCCACTTGAATTAAGCGTATTTCCAATCGATACGTCCGCATATGATCCTACCTCCTTCCATAAAATATTCTACATCATTCGTCACTTTCCTTCTAACATACCAAAATGCCAAAATACAACTTATTCTCACTTGTCAAATGCTAGACATTATACACCAGTATGCCTTGCAACGCATATTTTGTATAAGGAAAAAAGGAGGTAGCCTTTATGAATTACATTAACAAGGCTCGGGAATTAGGGGAGGCCCTGTCACAGACCCCTGAGATTCAGGCTTTAAAAGCAGCAGAAGCGTCGATTATGGCCGATACTCAAAGCCGGGAGGCCTTTAGCCAGTACCAGGAAAAAGAACGCGGAATTGTAACTACACAAATGATCAGCAAGGTCGTACCAGAAAAAGATTCGTTAGCGCTGCTTGATCTTAAGATCCGTCTTATGAATAAATATCCTCTCATCAAAGCTTATTTTATTCAACAGCAAAATTATGAAAAGCTTATGGCTATGGTTAATCTGACCTTAACGACTGCAATGCATGGTATGCCATCGGCCAATGACCTTCCCATTCCGGAAGAGTTAAAAGGCATGGCACAACAGATCCTTGATAAAATCAGTGGTGGAAATCCCTTGGAAAAGATGCAAATCTCGCCTGAAATGTTACAAGGAATTAAACTCCCTCCAGGCTTCAAATCGTAAAGGAAGTGTGATACAGAGTGCCACCGCAAGGCTATCTTAGGCCCCATATTATTAACGATATCACGCATCCCGTAACTCTAATCGCGTTCTTGATTGTCATCCTATTAGGCGCCTGGGTCACTATTTGCACATGGTTTTAATCGTTTTTTAAGTAAGTTTTGTGGATTTGAAAGGAGGAGCGCCGTGATCAACCGACATGACTGTGCACCCCCGTTGCCGGCAACTCCTTTCTCTTTTTCTATCTTAGTCTCAACTCCCATTCGACGCAATTTACTCTTTAGTCCCGTCAGTGCACTCATATTTCCTTTGGCTAAAACAAACCTTCATTTTGCGGCCATGATTGTTGCTGGTTTAGATGTCCTAATGGCGTTTCTCTTTAAACGATCCTTAGCACATCCCCCCAACCTCTCTTGTACTCCCTCAGATGTTTACCCCGTGACTCTGACCATGCCTCAACTGACCCAACTTATGCAAGCCACCCTCATGGGGCAAGTACCCCTGCCTTCACCTTTACAATCCGTTCCCGGACAAGGTTTTGGCCCTCTTGGAGACGACGAGCCGCTATTCCCTGATAATTTGAGTGTTTCGCTGATTATCTCCGCACCCTTTGCCCCTTTTGACGGTAGTCCAGATACTTCATTCAGTGTCCCCTTACTTGAGGTTCCGGGAGTACCTGGTAACCTAATTATAGCGCTTGGCGCCACCATCGCACAGTTCTTTATCGAACGTGCCGGAGCAGCTACCAACGGAGTGGTTGTACCAAAGTCTAGTCTTTAGAATACCAGATTCGAAGGGAGGGTTCTCGAGTGTCAACCCAAATCTCATCAAATAATTCCCCCTCTCCTTCGCCGTTTTCACTAGGATACTCCTCAATTCCACCCGGTGCATGCCCCTCCGGTTCTTTCCCTTGTCCCAATCCGTCCCTGGATCCCAAGAATCCTGAGGTATGGGATTATGGTTTTGCACGTGCCATAACCTTTTTGCAGTCCCCAGCCCTTGGAGCAGGCATTTTAGCAATTACCTTCTTTTTCTTCATTGCCTTTTTCTCAAATGGACTCTTAGAACGAGTTACCCCAATGACCCTTGGCATTGTCGTTACTTTAGGTACATTAGGGCTTCTTGCTTTGATCGTTCTTATTCTTTTTCTGTTATAACCCGAGTTTGGCGACATTTTTTTCCAGACCCAGGCGTAGCAAGGCTTTAGACCATGCGTAAGAAAGCGTTTTGTCACTACAACATGTTTTACAGTAAGAAATTATTGAACTGGTTAATCACTTTCGGCTTCATCATTTTTTCACAACTAAATAATTTGACCAATTTTTCCTGCTGGTCAGTCATCTCTGTAATAGTTAATGAACGTTGAGAAGAATTTTTTAACCCAACCTGATTTAATCGACAGCTACTCACTTGTCGCAGCAGTTCTTCAGACGACTGTGTGATTTCCGCTTTCCTGAGCATCATCTCGATTGAGTTTATCAGCAAGTAAGCTAAGATGCAGATGGTCACATGGGCTTTCACTCGCTCTGGCCGTGTCAAATAGATGGGACGTAATGCAAGTTGTGATTTCATCTCTCGAAAAGCTTCTTCAATCTTGTTTTTCTCTCGATAC
>LADV01000222.1 GCA_000961805.1 Peptococcaceae bacterium BRH_c23
CTCCACGGTCATTGTAAAGCCTTCTTTAGCCGCGATCGTAGTGATGACATAGTCCTTAACTAGGTCTACACCTTCGCCCTCTACCTCAATCGAAATCGTTTCTCCAGCTTCTAATCTAGGCACAAGGTCAGACGCGTCAAGGGCTGCCAGTGCTTTGCCTAAGGATTTTACTTTTGAACCAAAGATAGACCCTGCTACTTTGAAATTAGGCTTTAAGCTAAAGTGCATATACTGGCTCAAATCCTTGGCAAACACAACCGCCTTAACATTAAGCTCTTCCTTGATTAAAGGAAGCATGTAGTCGATCAATTGCTCATATTTACCGTCGATCAAGATCTGTCGGACCGGTTGTCGCACCTTGATTCTGACCTGTTCCCTTGCTGCCCTGCCTAGACCCACTAGATTTCTCACCAGATCCATTCTAGTTTCCAACTCGCCATCGATCAGGCTTGAATCGGCGACGGGGTAATCCGCTAGATGAACGGATAGTTCATCAGTCAAACTTCGATAGAGTTCTTCGGAAATATAGGGCGCAAAGGGAGCCACCAGCTTGGATAATCCCACGAGTATTTCATAGGTCGTATTGTTGACCGCTTTCTTGTCATCCGTAAGCTCTGAACCCCAGAAACGCCTGCGCGAACGTCTTATATACCAGTTCGAAAAATCCTCATTGACAAACACAGTGATCTTTCTCACTGCTTTGGTCAGATCAAAGGCACTTAAATCTGACTCGACGCCTTTTAGAAGGCTGTTATATTTTGATAGTACCCATCGATCAAGCTCGGGTCGATCCTGGTAAGCAATAAAGAAGTCTCGTGGGTCAAGCTTATCCGTTTCGGCATACAAGGAAAAGAAAGCATACACATTTCTCATCGTGCTGAAAAATTTACTCTGTACTTCCTTGATCCCTTCGATATCAAATTTCGTTGGACTCCAAGCCGGAGAAACGTGAAGTAAATACCATCTTAAAGCATCCGCTCCATATTGATCAAACAATTCAAAGGGATTGACTGTATTTCCTTTGGACTTAGACATCTTATGCCCATCCTTATCGAGAACCAAATCATTAACCAGTACTCGTTTATAAGGTGCGATTCCCTTGATGAAGGTTGAGATCACAAGTAGAGAATAGAACCAGCCTCTGGTCTGATCAATACCCTCACAGATATAGTCGGCGGGAAAGAGCTGATCAAAGTTCTCGCTATTTTCAAACGGATAGTGATGCTGAGCAAAAGGCATGGAACCACTGTCAAACCAACAGTCAATCACATCTTTCACCCTGGTCATTGTCCCGCCACATTTTGTGCATTTAAGGTGAATATCATCCACAAAAGGCCGGTGCAATTCAAGCGTTGTTTCATCCAGCGTTTCCACCGCGTTTTCTACCAGTTCCTTTCGAGAGCCAATCGATGTGGTGTTTCCGCAATCGCATCTCCAGATATTCAGCGGTGTTCCCCAGTATCGAGTTCTGGACAAGGCCCAGTCATTGGCGTTTTCCAACCAGTTGCCAAACCTTTTTTCTCCGACAAAATCAGGATACCACTCAACGCCTTTGTTGTTCTCAACCAATTGATCTTTAAATTTTGTGACTTCGATATACCAGCTCGGTTTAGCATAATAAAGGAGTGGAGTCTGACATCTCCAACAGTGAGGATAGTTATGCTCCATTTTTTCTTTCTTAAATAATTTTTCTTCCCCGTGCAACCATTTGATGATATCGAGATCCGCATCCATAACAAAGCTACCTTTCCATGGAGTGATCACAAATTTTCCTGTTTCATCGACAGGCTGTAGAACTGGCAAATTATACCTCTTGCCAATGTTGTAATCATCCTCCCCAAAGGCTGGGGCAGTATGGACAATTCCCGTGCCATCCTCTGTCGTTACATAATCGCCGACCGTAACAAAGAAGGCCTTCTTATCCGCTTTTACAAACGGCATTAACTGCTCATATTCTACGAACTCAAGATCTTTTCCCTTGATTTCTTCCAGAACTTCAAACTCTTCTCCCAAGACTCTATGGGATAAAGTCTTGGAAACATAATAAATCTCCTCATTTTGCCTAACTCTCAGATAGACCTCTTGAGGATTGACAGTCAGTGCCACGTTCGAAGGAAGCGTCCAGGGCGTCGTCGTCCAGACCAGAAAGAACTCTTCGACCTCTTTTCGCTTAAACTTTACGAAGACGGTGTTAGTCTTTATTAACTTATAGCCCTGGGCTACTTCATGGGAGGCCAGCCCAGTTCCACAGCGTGAACAATAGGGCAGGATTTTGTGTCCTTCATAGATCAAACCTTTTTTGAAAAACTGATCAAGTATCCACCAAACGCTCTCAATGTAATTATTATCGAGGGTGACGTAGGGATGGTCCAAATCGATTGAATATCCCATTCGTTTGGTCATATCTCGCCATTGCTTCTCATAGCTGAACACCGATTCCCGACAGTTCTGATTAAACTCCGCAATTCCATAGGCTTCAATTTCCTGCTTGTTGGTAAGTTTAAGTTGTTTCTCTACTTCGAGTTCCACAGGAAGACCATGAGTATCCCATCCAGCTTTACGCTTGACCTGATAGCCCTGCATGGTTTTGTACCGGCAAACTGAATCCTTTAAAGTTCTGGCTATGACGTGGTGTATTCCCGGTTTGCCGTTGGCCGTGGGAGGTCCTTCATAGAATACGAAGGGTGTTTTACCTTCCCTAGTTTGGATGCTTTTATCTAGTATCTTATGATCGTTCCAGTAATCGGCTATTTCACTTTCTTTTTTCGCTACGGGTAGATCCGTTAGCGGTTTGAAGTTAGACATATTCATCTTCCTTTCATGTTGGGTTCAAATATCGTGTAAATAACATCAAAAAGTCCCTAAGTCAATGACTTAGGGACGGATTATCCGCGGTACCACCCTTGTTATTAATGGATAGCTTAAATAAACAATCCACTAATCGCTTAAAACATGTAACGTATGTCTACGGAACAGCTTAGATTATTTCAGCCGCTCAACTCCAAGGTGATCTTCATAAAAAACCTTCGTCATAATCTTTCACCCGAGGATTATGTCTCTAAAACCCAAGTCCTTTATTACTATCCTTATCATGGTCGTTAACAATATTTTATACTATATCCAAACGATTTAACCTATATGCATCATATTCCAGTTGCTTAAACATTGTCAAGGGCACTCCACTCCAACTACAAAACCTTAAGACAGACGTACTCAGTAAATTCCCTGGCTAATTTATCCAAGGCCTCAGCACGCCTAAAACAAACGGCAAACTAGTATTTCCAAAGTTTATGGGTACGCATTATAAGGAATGAGATAGGCGCGCTTGCGAACTTTGATAATGTTTTTTATTAAAAAAGGTCGAAGTGTTATAATATAACTACAAAAAGAAAAAAGCGTTAAAGTATTTGACAATTTCCCATAATGTTGTGATATTTGTGCGATGCCCAAAAACAACAGGCAAATGTTCTTCAGTACTCCCACCAAATTAACGACAAAACTCTTTTTTATGTGATTCGTAAAGATGAAATTAAGCAGCAACCGAGATATATTGTATCCTTTGCCTGGGGCAATTACCCCAATAACCTTGCAATGTCCATGTTCTGGCGATTGTTGTTGCTAATGCTGATTTCATTGCTGCTTAGTTGGCCTGTCTCTTTATTTCTAGCACGCTATATCTCCAGGCCGCTTGTATTGATGGAGACTCAGGCAGCTCGCATAGCCGAGCGTGATTGGTTTGGTTCGAGCCGTTTGTTCTGGATCGGCGTGACGAGATCGGCAAGCTAGGCCGTGCGTTTGAAAACATGCGCCAGCGCCTGGTTAAACAGGATAAGGCTCAGCAGTCTTTTCTACAGAACATTTCACATGAATTGAAGACTCCGGTGATGGTTATCCGCAGCTATGCCCAGTCTATGCTGGATGGCATATATCCAAAAGGAACGCTGGACGAAAGCATTCTAGTTATCAATGGCGAGGCGGAGCGACTGGAAAAACGTATTCGCGACCTGCTGTATTTGACGAAGCTTAATTATTTATCAACAAAGGAGAAAAAACGGGAATCGTTTAATCTGACTGAATTACTTGAACAGCGCTTGGAGAGGTTTCAATGTCGTCGGCCAGAATTAATATGGACTGTAAAATTAGTGTCTTTCTGCACTACAGGCGACCGTGAACAGTGGGGAGTAGCTATCGATAACATGCTTGATAACCAGATACGCTATGCCGTAAAACGGATTGTCTTGTCGCTGGATGCACTAGCGGATACCACAGAGAAGGTTCTGTTACGTATCTGGAACGATGGAAACAGTATTGAAACTGAATTGATCGACTCACTGTTTGAGCCGTTCCAAATCGGCAAGGATGGTGAATTCGGTCTGGGATTGGCTATTGTTAAACAGATCACAGAATTTCACGAAGCCAAAATATGGGCCAGTAATGAAGCGGACAACGAGGAAGAAGGTGTAGCCTTTTACATTGAGCTAGGTTGAGGATATTGCCTACCAACTTTTACCTTCAAACATCATTTTGGGACAGCCCATATTTGCACCAATTGCACGATGTACACACTTTCCGCGTATGGCTTTTTTATATATGGGATTCTGATTAAAGGACCAATCAATTTTTAACCATTATGGAACATTTTTATCTATTGCATAAATTGTTTTTTACTACTCCATATGTCCATACATTGACGGGATAAGGTGTCCAGTATCTGACAAAAAAGAGACCAACGTATATTTGTTTGTCTGTTAGTCTCTTCTCCTAACCTTCTTTATAGAAAGAGAAACCATTCTAACGTTATCCAGATCGATCTTCCCTAAATTCTCGAGACATTCTTTTATTCCAATCGTCAAATCCTGCGGCGTTGTAAATGCTTTAGCCTTGGCAACGACAACTTTTTCTTCAAAATCTAAGAGTACACCATCCGTGTAAGTACCCCCGGTATCTATCCCTAATATGTAAGACATGGCTATCACCACCCAAAATAATTGCCAGCACTAGCCAGCACCGTTACAGCCAAGGTATTACGCTTATAAAAAGTTCATCTATCAGATGAGTTCGTATAGATTAAACTGGATTAAACTCGTGGATGATACCACTAATTAGATTAATATCCCGTTAGAAAACTCTTAAAAGAAGCTTTCTTGGGTAACCATCATTTTTGGGGGAATCACGACAAAATCCCTATCCCAATCTCCAGTTACTAATCTCTCTAAAAATCGACAGGAACCCTTTCGTTCTTCAAGTTCAGCTCCCATAAAGTCAGCTACTTGTTTTGAATAGTCCATAAGTGAGCCATAATCTCCAACTTCTGTATCGATGAAAACAAGTCTCTTGTAATGGTGATATTCAGTATCAATAATATACTTAGCATTCACTTCACCGTATTTATCACAATATCTCTGATACTCTGCCAATGGTTCAGCACCTTGATCGATCCATCCCTTGCTTAGATAGATGGTTCCTGGAGATTTGTCGAATTCCTGCTGGTAAAGCTGTCGTGAACCGAGCAAGAGGCTTATGCAGTCGTGAACCCTAGGGATAACCAGCGTGTGAGTTCTCGAATGAAGATTTACAACTCCGTTCGAACACAATCCATAGCCGAAAAGCAGGGTATCATGTTCTTGGTCTGCATCGATTCTGGCTTGCAACTCTGAGTTAAGTTTTTTAGGTTCGCGATGAAGTGCGTAGGGCAACAGTTCATAGGACATACCTTGAGGTAGCACTTTTTCAATTTCATCGGCCATGGTACTACACACAAAAACCTTTGCTTTCATGGTCACAATCCCCTCTCTTCTTGACAGTATCCGGAGGCAATGATCTCGAAGAACTCTTCAATAAAAACCGTACCAAACTCCGTCTCACTCGTCACTTTATCCTGATTTACGGTGATCTCTGGGTTGGCTATGCCCGCCTTATGGGCATTTTCTATGACAATTTCCTTACCCCTCGTTAGAATTCTCTCGCAGGCGTCATCATAGTACATAAAGGCCTCGCAGCCCCATGGAGCGTGGACTTTGAACCCCGGTTTAATTAAGGCAGTGATCTTCTCGCTAACCTTTCCCATGGCTGCCCCGATCGCACTAGCTACTTCACTGTGCTCAGGAATTATCATTTCGGTATTTAATAGCTGACCCACCGCAGGTAAATAGGCTTTTACGGGAGCTCCGATCGCGACAATTGGGTAATTCAAGTTGATTGGAATACGTATATCCGAGTCCATTGCTTGCTTGAAAAAAGGCTCTAGGAAAAACTTAAAGTTCGCATCCTTCAAATCGAGCTGATAACCTTGTTTGGAAGCAATACTCTGCAGCGTAGAAAGAGCCAGTGATTGAGTCATCGTCTCTAGACATTTTGTGGCAAAACTCTCATGACTACAGCCATAGGTATTAGCAAGGATTCTTGCTCCTTCGAGTGCAGCCTCGACATTCCATTTTTTCAAAAGACCAAGGCAATGCAGGGCATCTGTCGGAGTAAACGAAATACGCCCAATAATTCCCGCTTGTTCGAGAGAACTAAGCGCAAATGGGCTGACGTATTTCCCAATTCGTTCTTTTAAAATCAGGCCATTATGGGGCCCATCCTCAAGTGCCTTGACAATCAAGCTTTCATCCCGGCTTAATCTTTCTAAAGTACGAGGGGGTTTAACGATTATCCAGCAATCCATGGTTTGGGCGTTAAAGCTACTCCCGTTACTCAAGGGTTTTGAGCTTTGGATTTCCCTAAGCTCCTTCACTAAATAGGGATAGTGCAAGCTAATAACACTCAGCGGCCTCACGCGAGTTGGGCCAATACCGAGCTGACCCTTTCCTTGAACTGTAATATAACTATCCCCGCCGATCCCAAATGTACTGATTCCCGCTGTATTGATATGGGTTTTCCACCCTGCGACGATGGCTCCTTCGTCATGCATTCTCCAACATTTATGCTTGACGATTCCGATGTCAGAGGTAGTGCCGCCCATATCCAGCGTTAAGAACGTTTCCAAACCCGAGAGAAACATTGCGCCGACAATACTTGCGGCCGGTCCCGACAGGATTGTCTCAATGGGCTTTTCGAGTGCTTTTTCTTCCCTAATTAAAGATCCGTCCCCTTTTACTACCAACATGGGAACTTCAATTTTCTTTCTTTTAAGCACTTGTTTCACGGCTTTTAACAAGTCGGCGATGATTGGCAACAATTTAGCATTCAAGCAGGCCGTTACAGTCCGTTCATAGAGCCCGATACTTGAGCTTAGCTCGTGGCCACATACTATAGGGACATCCCATTCCCTTCGCACTAACTCTTTAGCTTGATTCTCATGCTCCGGATTTCTGATACTAAAAATCCCGGAGATAGCCAAAGTATCCACTTCACCTTTCATTTGCCCGATGACGTTGATAAGCTCATCCGTGTCAAGTTCACATTTTGCCATTCCAAGCCCATCGTGTCCGCCTGAAACCATACTAATCTTATGGGCTGGGTAAATTCCGGCAGGTTTATTGCCGATCAGAATCAACCCTACTTTACCACCACGTCCTTCCACGATCGCATTGGTAGCGAGGGTTGTCGAAAGAGAAACCATCTTAAATCTGTAAAGGATCAAATTCCCCTATGTTATCAATGCACTCTTCGATCCCAATCGTCAGATCCTGGGGTGTTGTAAAGGCTTTGGCCTTAGCGACGACCACTTTGTCCTCAAAATCCAAGAGCACACCGTCCGTATAGGTTCCTCCGGTATCGATTCCTAAAATAAAGGACACTGTTTTCACTCCTCTTTTACAGAAATGGGTTTACTCCTCGATACTATGTACAACATTAAGATGCAATTTTTATGCCATCGGTAAATATTGATACTCTCACAGGGATGGAGGGGCAGTCAAGTCAACTTTAACTTTATCTTTAATTTTAAGTCATTTCCGACTCCTGTGAACTCGTTCAGCTAAAGCTGAACATCGAGTCTTCGGTG
>LADV01000189.1 GCA_000961805.1 Peptococcaceae bacterium BRH_c23
ACTAATACCATTTTAAGGGATGTACCCAAAGAAAAGATGCCCACACTTGAATTCTTGAAAAAGCTAACGGGTAAAGACTTTACAATCTGTCCTTGCTGTGGCGTTGGCCATCTCTGTAGAGCATCACCTAAATAGACATTAACTACATAATGTTTTTTAAGAATGCCACTTTATTGGGGAGGGGGAGTCTGTGTCATTTATGAAGCTTCAATTAACTTTGGTATTAATTTCGGACTGAAGATACATAGTATTTCGAAAAACGATTGAAATAAACAAGGCTGGGGATCTTAATTTCCCCATAGCGACGAACATCACGCAGTTTAGTCCAATAAAATTATCCAAAGTCAGGTTCCATTCGTAAAATAACCAAACTTATGTGCTTATATGCTTATCCAGCAGATGAGCCTTTTATTTACCCTGACTTCGGATAATTCCCTATTCATTATGGGGAGCTCTCCATAATAGGCACAGCTTCGCAACTCATCTTCTTGAAGATAATGCTGATCTCCGTACGATTCAAATCCTGATGGGGCATAGCAATATTTCAACAACCTCTAACTATATCCACCTATCAACAAACCATCTTTCCTCTGTGAAAAGCCCTCTTGATGGGGGGGATTCCTTTACCTGAGCTTCAAGATATTTTTAAACATGTTCGCCTTAAGCGCCTCTCCCCAGCTCAAGCCAAAGCCTTTCATATGATTCGACTGTGTCGAACCTCAGCTCTTGGTTCCCATGCCCAAGTTTGCACGGAATGTGGTGTTAAGGAGGTTTCTTTCAATTCCTGTCGTAACAGAAACTGTCCCAAATGCCAACATTCTGTTCAACAGGAATGGGTTGAGGCTCAGATGTCTAAGCTTTTACCAGTCGGTTACTTTCACGTTGTTTTTACAATACCTCAGGAACTTAACACCCTTGTTTTTCACAATCAGGAACTTCTTTATGCCCTCTTGATTCGATCCGCAGGACATACGTTGATGGAACTTGCAAGAGACCCTGAACATCTCGGGGCCACAATTGGCGTTACTTCAGTCCTTCATACGTGGGGACAGAATCTTTGCTTCCATCCCCATTATCCCGATTAATTTTTTATCCCGATTTTTATAAATGCACCCTAAACATACTGTGGAAACGAGTACATATCCTTATAAAAATCGGGATAAATCTTATTTCAGACCATACAATCTGCGGATTATTTCGTCATCATCTTTCCAGTATGATGCAGAATCATCATCTTCATTTAAAGGATTGGATGCACTGGTGGCCTGTTCAATTGCCTTACGTTTCATCTCCGTGTCGGCATAGGAATAAATCAAAGTAGTTTCCTGATCCTCATGTCCCAGCCACTCCGATAATAATGCTAATGGCATGCCTGACCGATAAAGATGCATGGCTCTCGTTCTACGAAACAAAACCAAACTTTTGGATTTGTTTCGAAATCAAAACTAAAATAAAATCCAAACTTTCCATTAAAAATCAAGGAAAATATGGACTGCTGGATTATGTAAAGTTTGGATTTTATTTTTGATGTAAAGCTTATATATGATAAAACTAAGGAGGTAATCATATATGAATTTTACACATTTGCAACAGTATTACCAGGAATTATTAAATTTTTTGAAAAAGGAGGGATACACAGAAAGTTATATCCGGCGCATTCAGGAAAACGTCCATTGGATCTTGAAAAGCGAAAAACATAAAACATGGCTATCTTATTTAGACATTTATAATGACCGGGTACAAAAATCAGAATCAACACCGTATAAAAAGAACCACAGGATAGCTTTTGGGGCCATACAGCAATTCGATCTTCATGGAGAGTATCCGAACAGAAAAATTAAAAACTGCTTTATAAAGCGAGGTGCTTATAATCAGCTTATCTCAGAATTCAGGGAACTGATAGATTTTTACAAAGCATCGGATAAGCTTCGTGGTCTTAAGGAAAGCACCATTTATGGAAATGCGTCTGCCGCATCATCTTTCCTCTATGCCATGCAAAAAAGGGGCATGAAAAGCCTTGGATGTATCGGTGAAGAAGACGTTCTATCCTTTTTTCTTGACAGAGAAGGCAATGTTTCCAAATGTAGCAGTTACAAGAAGCAGATAGCATCTGTCCTCAGGGCCGGAACTGACTGGAAAGAAAAAGAATGTCAGATTCTCCTTGCATACCTTCCACCAATACGCCCCAAAAGGAAAAACATCCAGTTCCTTACATTTGAAGAGGTGGAATCCATCCATGCTTTGCTTGATGACAGAAACTCCGGATTATCATTACGAGACAGGGCGATTGGTAAACTCCTGTTCTTCACAGGGATAAGAGCGTGCGATATCGCTGGGATGGAGCTCGGTTCCATTGACTGGGATGCTGACGAGATACATTTCCCGCAACAGAAGACCGGTCAGCCTCTTGTCCTTCCGCTTACGGCAACCATTGGGAATTCCATCTATGATTATCTCTTAAATGAACGATCGGAAAGCAGCGATAATCATCTGTTTCTTGGTACTGTTTATCCTCACTATCCATTTGAAGCCGGCGCTGTCTGGCATCAAGCAGCCAAAATTTATAAAGCCGCTTCTCTGCGGCAGGAAAAAGGTGATCGGCGTGGAACGCATCTTTTCAGGCACAATGTCGCTACATCTTTCCTGAGCAGCGGAATCCCCAGACCGGTAATCAGCCATACACTGGGGCATGCGAACCCCCATTCATTAGACCCATATCTCCACGCTGACCTTGTGCATCTGAAAGAATGCGCATTGAGTATAGAAGCGTTCCCGGTAAGGGAGGGGGTGTTCTGTCCATGAGCCAGTTCAGGTCTAATTTTTCCAAGATGATAGAACGGTTTATTGAATACCGCAAGGCATCTGGTTCATGGAACGAACCGTGTTACGGGCTAAATATCAAACTTTTTGACCATTTCTGTGCGGACAACTATCCGCCGGATGTGACATTGACACAGGAGATGGTTACTGCATGGTGTGCTAAAAGAGACACTGAGACAAACTGCTCATATGATACAAGAACAAGGGTCGTAAGGATGTTTATTGATTATCTGCAGCGCCGAGAACTTACGGATGTCTTTCCTCCGGCTGTCCTCAGACCGGAACCCCGAAAATACACTCCATATGCATTTGAGGAGGATGAACTGAAACATTTCTTCCATGTTTGTGATAGCATTCATCCATATCTTGGAAGGCGGGCGTCGCTAATAAGAAAGTTTACAGTCCCGGTCTTTTTCCGCTTTTTATTCAGCACTGGTATGCGTACAACTGAGGCAAGGCTGCTCAGGACAGAGGATGTAGACCTTAGACGGGGTGTCATCAATATCCAGAATTCAAAAGGATATGACCAACATTACGTTGTAATGCATGATACAATGACAAACCTTATGGCAAGATATGACCGGGCAATCGCTGAACTGCAGCCTTCCAGAACCTATTTCTTCCAGTCCTACAAAGGCTCCCATTATTCCAGGGAATGGGTGCAGGATAACTTCCGTACGCTATGGAACAAGGCGAATGGCCCTGCAGCATCGCCCGTCGCATATGACATCCGCCATCATTATGCAATCGTCAACATCAACAGATGGACTGATGATGGCTTTGGGTTCAATGATAAGCTTCATTATCTTTCGAAATCCATGGGGCATCGCTCCATAGAGGCGACGCGTTATTATTATTCCATTGTCCCCCGCCTTGCCGATACCCTAAGGGATAAGACGGAAGATGGTTTCAACGCCATAGTGCCGGAGGTGTCAGATGATGAGAAAGAATAATGAGGCTGTGATATTTTCGCGGTATATATCAGATTTCCTTTATGATTATGCTCCAAAAATGCTTACAAACAGCGAACGCACACTGAAATCTTATAAGGACGCTTTGACTCTTTATGTTCTGTTCCTTGAGTCAGAAGGCATTACGCCTTCTGGTTTTACAAAGACGTGTTTTGAACGACTGCATATTGAAAAATGGATCTGCTGGCTCAAAGAAAACCGCAGATGCTGTCCGGACACATGCAATGTGCAGCTTGCCTCTATCCGTGTCTTTCTTGAGTATGTCGGCATCCGTGATGTCAGCCTCATGTATCTGTATCAGGACGCAAGGTTAATCAAGAGGCAGAAATGTGCCAGTAAGAAAGTCAACGGCCTGACACGTGATGCTGTCACCGCCATGTTATCGGCACCGGATCCGTCTACAAGTATCGGGAAGAGAGATCTTTTGTATTCATGATCCTTCTATATGCAACTGCGGCGAGACTGGACGAGATCCTGTCGGTAAAGATCAAACAGATTCACATGGAGGAGAAGAAGCCATATATTACTATTGTCGGCAAAGGTCAGAAGACCAGAACCCTTTATCTTCTCCCGAAAGCTGTCTCACATATCAAAAAATACATATACGAGGTTCATGGGAAACCGGCAGATCTAGATGCGCACCTCTTCTATTCCAGAGTAGGCGGAAAGTACGCAAAATTGACTGAACCTGCGATAGACAAAAGGCTGAAGAAGTACGCAAAGAAAGCGCATGAAAAATGCCCAGACGTGCCGTTAAATATCCATGCTCATCATTTCAGACATGCAAAAGCTTCCCACTGGATTGAAGACGGGCTTAATATCTTGCAGGTCAGTTTTCTTCTTGGACATGCTCATCTGGAGACGACCATGGTTTATTTAGACATAACGACGGAGGACAAAGCGAAAGCACTGGCAACTCTCGAAAATGAGACGGATAAAAGAATTGCTAAGAAATGGAAGAATCCGAATGGATCGCTTAGGGGATTTTGTGGCTTGAAAACATAATTCCAGCGATAAATAAAATCCAAACTTTTTATCGTTGAATATAGCTTCTTTCCTTTGTTATTGCCGAAAAGTTTGGATTTTATTTTAGTTTTGATTTCGAAACATGTGTGGATGGATTTTTTCAGGAACTGCTTTACAACTTTTTTTTGCTGCTATACCATACTGTCTCAAAAACCTTGCTACATTATCATCTGACATCTGATGTTTTACACCCTTGTTAGTTGTATAAAACAGCAACTGGTCGGGGTTACTTTCCTGTTGAAAGAGACCAATGTATCTTTGGAAATGTTGAACTGTCTTCAGTGTAATGGGAACGATCCTACGTTTCATGCCTTTTCCGCTCAGATATACGCAGGGAGTTTTTGTGTTAGCTACAATGTCTTTTACCTTCAGGTCTAACATCTCCTGGTTTCTTGCAGCAGTATCATACATGAGGATCATAAAGAATAAGTTTCGTATTCCATTTTTGGTTCCAGTATCAGGCTGAGCAAGGACTACCTGCAGGGCTTCCTCCGACATAAACTCCATGACTTTTGATTTCATGTCTTTCTTGACTGGAATCTTTCCTAGGTCAATCAAGGATGCGTTTACTGTTGGTTCCATGTTCACTGCATATTTAAAGAATGAACGTATGCACGACATCCTATGGTTCCTTGTCGAGATGCTACAGTTCCTTTCCTTTTCAAGCCAATCAAGGAAATCAGAAACCAGCTGATAATCAAGTGTTGCAAATGTTATCTGTCTTAATGGGACATGTTTCACTTTTGTGACGTAGTCTAGTAGGATATTTAGTGTTTCCCTGTAGGACTTTACCGTGTTGAGGCTGCAGCATCTCTGTTCTGGAAGATAAACCGTAAGGAAATCTCGAACGAGACAGAACAGTTTGTCGTCTTTTTTCTTTCCCATTACTTCACCTCCGGTATAACCGCATTCACTTCATCCCAGTGGATGGATTCGGTTCTGACCAATCGGTCGGGAAGGAGGTGGATATAATAAGCAGTTTCCGAAAAATCATAGTGCCCCATATAAGCACTGAGATAAGGAAGATATGTTTGCAGTTCTTTTCCATCTTCCAGCCATTTTTGGAGTATCCTTGTGGCATAATTATGACGAAAATCATATATTCTTGGAGTTGATCCATGAAACGAAGTAATGCCGGCTATCTTCCAACACCTCCAAAAATGTCTCTGCAACCAGTTTTCAGGATATATGTCCCCGTTTGGATTCTTGAAGAAATATTCCCTGTCTTTATAAGCAAGATTGCTTAACGAATGATACTTTCGGCATAGTTCCAGCATGCCAGGGGCAACTGGAACAGTACGATCTTTATGCCGTTTTGTTTCTTTGATATGCAGTATCCCTGCATCAAGGTCAAATTCACTACAGTGCAGATGTCTAGCCTCGCTGGGTCTGAGTCCACAGCAGTACAGCAGGCGGAACATGACAGGAACGACCAGATGCCGGTAAGGAGAACGTTTGTCCTCTGGAATCCTATCGGATGCACGGAAGAAAGCAGTCAGTTCTTCATCAGTGTAGATATATGGTACAAAGGGTTTCCTGCGTCCAAACATTTCCAATGGTGCCACATAGGCGTTATCACCAACTGAATTCAGGTATCTCGCGAATTCGCGGAGGGCTATGATTTTCCTTATTACCGATTCTGGTTTCTGGTTCTGCTTTTTCCGGCCCCAGTCCATAACGATTTCCTTGGTCAAAACGGACGCATCGGGGTAATTCTCCATGCAGAAACGGTCAAAGTTTAAAAGATAACCGACATAGCTGTTGTCTGCGTACCCAAGCGATTTTTTGAACTGCAGCATGTCCTGCATCTGTCCAGCAAATCGGCTTTCAAAAGAGGGATTCATACCAGTTCCCTCCTTTCAGTCCCAAGTCCTTGGATATCAAGAGTACATTCAGACAGCATTGATGTAGCAAGGGAAAGATATCGCTTTGTCGAATCGAGGCTTCGGTGTCCTAAAATCTGCGATATAGTTGAAAGCGGAATCTCTGATTCCAGCATCCATGTACTTATGGAACGTCTCAAGGCATGAAATGTTTTCCCGTCTCTCGGAAGATGGGTGATGTCCGCCTTTTTCATATATTTAGCCAGTATACTTGAGGTAACGGCCGTATCAACAAGCTTCCTGTAAGGTGGTTCTACACGAAGGAAAACATAGGGTACATCAGTATCCGGGCGGCCTTGAAGTATATAGTCTGCCATAGCTTTGCCTGTATCAGAGCCGAATGGGAGGGACAGCGCTTCTCCAGTTTTCTTTTGGATGATATGCATTTCATTATGTTTCCAGTCAATGTCTGTCAACTTCAGGCCCAGGATATCTGAACACCGAAGTCCTGTCCGCGATGCCAGATAGATAATAGCATAGTCTCTTTTTCCTTGTGGCGTATACGTATTAATCTGTTCCAGCATAGCCTTAACTTCTTCCTGACTAAAGCATGGAAGAACCTTTTTTCGGGGTGTTGCTACTTTAAATAGTATCATTTCCGGAGTAAGTGCCGTTAGTCCTTCTACATTAAGGAAGCGTACAAATTTCTTAACAGAATCAATAACGTTGGGCATGCTTCCCCTGTGGGTAGGTTGGGTAGCTATCAGAAAATCCCTAATTATCTGTAATGACATTCCCGTGAAATCCTTGTGACCGATTTCTTCCAAAAACTTAAGGAAGTGTCTGACATTAGCCCGAATATAGCGAATTCCGCTTATCCGGTGCCTGCCAAGAAACACTTCATAACTGGATGAAATGTCAGAAAAAT
>LADV01000331.1 GCA_000961805.1 Peptococcaceae bacterium BRH_c23
CAACTGGGAGACGGAACGACTACACAAAAGGTAACCCCGGTACAGGTGCCAGGCTTAACGGGAGTGACGGTAATTGCAGGAGGCTATGGTCACACAGTAGCCTTGAAGAATGATGGCACTGTCTGGACATGGGGATATAACTATTATGGTCAACTGGGAGACGGAACGACTACACAAAAGGTAACCCCGGTACAGGTGCCAGGCTTAACGGGAGTGACGGCAATTGCAGGAGGCTATGGTCACACAGTAGCCCTGAAGAATGATTGCACGGTATGGACATGGGGGTATAACGGTAATGGCCAGCTGGGGGACGGAAAGACTACAAACAAATCTAATCCTGTACAGGTACCTGGATTGACAGGAGTAACGGCAATTGCGGGTGGAAATGGTCACACAATCGCCCTGAAGAATGATGGCACGGTATGGACATGGGGAGATAACTCTTATGGACAACTGGGAGACGGAACGATAACAAGCAAGTCCACCCTAGTACAGGTGACTGGATTAACAGGCGTGATAACAATTGCAGGTGGAAATTCTCAAACAATAGCATTGAAAAATGACGGTACGGTCTGGACATGGGGATATAACGGTTTTGGACAACTGGGAGACGGAACGACAACAAAGAAGTCTACCCCGGTGCAGGTACCCGGATTGACGGGAGTAACGGCAATTGCAGCAAGAAATTATCATACAATCGCCTTGAAGAATGATGGCACAGTCTGGACATGGGGATATAACAGTAATGGCCAACTGGGAGATGGAACGACAACGAACAGGCTAACCCCGGTACAGGTGACTGGCTTGACCGGAGTTACGGCAATTGTCGGTGGGGACTACCACACAATAGCGTTGAAAAATAATGGCACGGTCTGGTCATGGGGATATAACTATTTCGGCCAGCTAGGAGATGGATCGACTATAAGCAAGTCTACCCCGGTACAGGTATCAGGATTAACGGGAGTTACAGCTATGGCAGGTGGCAATTCCCACTCAATAGCGTTAAAGAATGATGGTACGGTTTGGACCTGGGGTTGTAACGGCAATGGCCGGCTGGGGGACGGAACAACTATAACTAGGCTAACCCCGGTACAGGTGTCAGGATTAACAGGGGTTACGGCAATTGCAGGTGGAGATTATCACACCATAGCATTAAAGAATAATGGTACTATCTGGACATGGGGATATAACAACGTGGGTCAACTGGGAGACGGTACAAAAACAGATAAGTCTACCCCTGTACAGGTGTCTGGAATGACAGGAGTTATGGCTATTGCAGGTGGAAGTTGCCGCACAATCGCCTTGAAAAATGATGGCACTGTCTGGATATGGGGCTCTAACAGCAATGGTGCCCTTGGGTTGGGTGATCCATTGTACAAATGTTACCCAGTCTGGGTTTTAGGTTCAACCCTGGATGCTCAGAATCTAACAGCAACAGCTACATCTACAACAATAACCCTGACCTGGCCCGCAGTAGATAATGCCTCCGGCTATGATATTGAAGCAGATGGTACGGTAATTAATAATGGTACAAATACTATGTATGTGCACAGCGGCTTGTTGCCGAATACAACTCATACCTACAGGTATAGGGCAAAGGACGCCAGTGGTGCAGGTGATTGGAGCACACTGTTAATTGTAAGTTTATGTACGAAAAGTAGTATTATTTATTATAAAGATATCAATGGCCAATTAGAAAATACAATTATCTTGGATTTCATATATGACAATAATGGAAACTTGATTCAGAAAAGGTATTCGTCTCCTTGATAAATCTTAAATAATACTTGCCAAGCAGTAAAGTAATCGCTTAGTAAGTATTAGCCAAGAAATAATCTGGGATTTACTTAATGACCCCGGTTTTTCAAAAGATAACGATATTTATTGTTTAGTTATTTAATTTAATTTATTTAATTATAAAGTCAGGAGGCTTATTATGATATTCTCTAGTAAAAAAAGCAACATATATAAAAGAATAATATCATTTTTCCTAATAATGGTCCTGGTACTAATAAATTTGGTACTCCCATTTCCAGGTAATACTGCAGAAGCAAAAACTGATACAAGTCAGGCGAAAACGAAAATTAAACAAGAAATTACATCCCAAAGAACCAGGAATTCCAAATCTTATCTTAATGAAGATGGGAGAACGTTTACCAGCCAAATCTATCAAGGCCCGATCCATTATTTGGATGAAAACAAAAGCTGGCAGGAAATAGATAATGAATTGGTAGAAACCCAGAAAAACGGATTTAAGTATGAGAATAAAGCAAACGAATTCAAATTATATTTTTCTGAGCTTTCCGGGGGGAAGGATTTCATCCGTTTTCAAAAAGGGAAAAATGCTATTGATATTAGTCCGGTTGAAACAAAATATGTAAAAAAAGAGTTCGAAAAAGATAAAACTAAAATTAAAGATAAAGCCATTGAATCCCAAACAGTTGAGAAAGAAGATCTGGAAAAGAAAGCTTCTCAAAAACCGGAGAAGGCAAAACAAGTTTCAGCAATTAAAAATATTAAGTCTGAAACAGATAATAAACTGAATTATGAGGGAATTTTTTCTGATGTAGATTTCTCTTATACAGTAAAAGAGAGCATGTTAAAAGAAGATATTACTATTCATAAATATACAGATAACAATACCTTTTCATTTGAGGTAAATACAGAGAATCTATATTTGGAAAAAGCAGATAACCCAAATACTATCTTAATAAAAAAAGAAGGAACAGATAAATTAATCGCAAGTTTTCAAGCTCCCTTCATGAAAGACTCCAAAAATAATATATCCAAAAATTTGGCATTAGAATTAAGACAAGAAAACGGTAAAAGTTATGTAGATGTAATAGCGGACGAAGACTGGCTCAAGGATGAAAAAAGAGCATATCCTGTAGTTATTGATCCGATTTTATACTATTTTAATTCTCTGCCGGAAGATACTTATGTAAGATCAGGATATATGGAGGATGTTAATTTTAACCAATACTACACTAGTTATTCGTTAGAAGCAGGATGTAATAAGGTCACATTTGATGAAGAATTACAATATCTTTTTCATACGCCATTTTGTGTTAACGATGATTGTGAATCCTACCTTAAATTTAATTTACCTGTCTTGCCTTCCGGAGCAAGAATATTATATGCGAATTTTAACGCATTAGCCTCGGATTACTATAGTTGGGGTTATAATCAAAGTTTAGGAAATATTAATCTGCACAGAATTAATTCTGCCTGGGATGATGACCAGGTTACCTGGAATACCAAACCGGCCTATGGTTCGGTTGAAGCTGCGGCACAACTACAAGGCGGACAATGGGGAATTTATGAATTTGAAGATTTTTGGGGCAATAACTACCAGTTAGATACATACCAAAACGGTGTTTATAGTGTGAATATTACGCCACTGTTTAGAGACTGGTATCAAGGGACACAACCTAATTATGGATTGGCCCTGACCGGTGACGATAATAATACGGGGGTAGCTATTTTCCACTCCAGTGAAGAATACTCTATAGCGGAAAGACCTTGGCTAACGGTTTTTTACGATCTGGATTCTTTGGGTTATGCCAATAATTGGGGTTTCACTGATGAATCAACGAATGTATACAACGGAAATTTACTGGAACAGGCAGTAGATATGTTTGTTCCAGGCCGGGGAGAACCGGTTAATATAACCAGGACCTATAATAGTCGTTCCAATCGTGAAGGGCTTTTTGGAAAAGGTTGGACATCCAATCTTGAGGTCAGAGTGGAAGATGTTGAAGGGGAAGCCATTTTTCTTTACGATGCCAACGGGACAGAACGTGTTTTTTTACCTTGGATAGGTACTTTGATAGATAATAGCTATATTTCCGAAACTACTCCGGGAGCTGCTACAGGGGGTGGGGCCAAGCAGGAAAGGATAATAAAAGAAAGTAACGGTACTTACACGATCACTCAAATTAGTGGTACGAAAATTACTTTTAATTCTTCAGGAAAAATAATCAGCATTACAGATAAAAACAATAATCTGACAACCTATAACTACAATACCGGTACAGGAAAACTGGAAAGCATTAGCGATCCGTCCGGGCGGGCTATTACCTTTTCCTATAATGCCAACGGAAACATAGAACAGGCAACGGATCCTGCCGGTAAGACGGTGCACTACACATATGACGGGAATAACCGTTTAGTCTCGTGTCTCGATCAAGAGAACAAGATTCTTGCCTATGAATATAATGCAGATCATAATTTAACCAAGATTACTTATCCCAGGGGCAATTACATTAGCTACGGTTATGACGACCAAGACAGAGCAACTGCGGTAACCAGGACAATCACCGTTAACGGTACACCAACCACAGCAACCTCTGTGATAGCCTACGATCCGGCCAATAAACGGACAACAGTTACGGATGCCAATGGTCGAAAAATAGCCTATGAATATGATGATATGGGTAATTTAGTCAAGGTTGCCCAGGACCCGGATAATTTAAACTATCGTACTCTCATAAATTATAATACAGATAAAGATGAACTTGAGTCAGTAGCAAATCCCAATACAGTTGCAGCGGGCGGTACAGTTTCCTATGGATTACATTATGATGAATTCGGAAGAGTCGATTCGGTAACCAACCCTCTTAATGAAAGCACCTCGATAGAATATGGAGGGACAAATCATACAGTTTCATCTGGTGAGAGTACGGCACAGTCAGTATCCGATGGTAACGGTAATATCACTCACACCATAGATGGCTTAAAACAAGGAAATACGTTCGCTTATGATCAATATGGAAATATTACACGGGAAACAGACAAGCTATCCGGGACAGATAATCTTGTAACCAATTCCAGCTTTGAAGAAGGTTTTACAAATTGGGATCTAGCCATGCAAGCTGGAAACAGTGCCACCAAAGTTATTTCCGTCAGTTCATATAAATTTGGCAAAAAATCATTAGAGATAACCAATCCCAGCGGCTGGATAGAATATACCAATAACAATAGCGCTTTTACCTATGATCCGGCCAAAACATATACTTTAAGCGGATATATAAAGACAACCAATCTTTCTACAAATGCGGCACATCTCAAAATAAAGTGTTATAACAGCAGCGGCAGTTTTCTGGGCGAAGTGAAAAGCCCTCAGCTTAAAACGGCCAATGACTGGACGAGACTAAACCTTGTTCTGACACCGGACCAGGTTCCGGTAGGGACCGCAAAGATAAAACCAGCGCTAGCCATGGACGCTGCATCAGGTACCGCCTGCTTCGATGGAATTCAGCTGGAAGAGGGAGCCAACCAAAGCGCCTATAATTATTTAAGTAACAGCAGCTTTGAAAGAGATGCCAACGCCGATGGAGCACCCGATGACTGGACGGTATTTGCCCCTCATGAAATAAGTCAGACCGGTTTTTCCGGGAATTCCAGTGTCAGATTAATAAATGACGGAACCTATCCGGATATTTATCTATCCCAGCACGTTAACCTATTCCTGTCGGCCAATAGCGATCTCACCTTATCAGGATGGTCCCAGGCATTTTTAGCTGAGCCAAATGGCGGTTTTTACGGACTTAGGGCCATAGTAGAATATGCCGACAGCACCACTGAAACATTTGATTTTGGCTCTAATAAAGGGGTTCATGCCTGGGAACAAATAGTAGGAAATATCCACCTGACCAAAGCAGCCTCAGGGATAACCATCAAATGCAAATATGATAACCAGAACGGTTATGTCTGGTTTGACAGCCTCCGTTTACAGGAAGGAAAAAACAGCACAGAGATTCAATATGATCCCTCAGGCAATTATCCCCTTGCCGTAACCAATGCCTTGGGTCAATCAGTGGGTATGCAATATGATACAAGTGGCAATTTGACGCATGTCACCGATCC